>CAZKNE010000141.1:0-6023 GCA_964554005.1 uncultured bacterium
ACCTAGACCTTAGCCGCCTTTCCTGATGATGCGCAGTCAGCAAATCCCGCCAATCACAACCCAGAGCCTATAGCTATGGCCTCGCTACGTCAAGCGCGCCCGGCCTTGTGCGCCTCATCGACCGATTTCGCGAAGAGCTGAATAGTGCGAAGCGTATCATCAGTGAAATAGGTTCTCTCCGTCTTGAAAGCAGCCGCGATTTCTCTCAATACTTGGCGGAAATCCCATAAGATGATGCCCTGCTGGTCTGCCAGTTGCTTTGCCTCTTCTGTCCAGCCCCAGGTTACGATGACCTTCTCATAGTTATGCCGATCGGGGTCGAAACCGTATTCCCTCAACTTGTCATGCACCTCTTGCTGACCGAATTTCCGCTCAATGAAGTAACCCATTGTTCTCCTCTGACCTGCCTGTTGAATGCGTTTCTTGAGGTCCTCACGAGAGAACTCTTTAGCAGTCAACTTTGAATAGGAGCCTGAGATAGAGACGCCGCACTCGATGTGGTAGCGCTTGATCCCCTCCGGACCGGAGATATCAACAGCCAAAAGATCGATCTCATATTGGCCCTTGCAGTTGATATTGGGGATTGTGAACCAGCCCTTCACATACCGACAGTATGAGTCCACGATTTTCTCTGTTGTTTCCATCTTATAGCCTCCTTCACGGCACCTCGATGCTGTCCAGAATCGTCTTCACGATGTCATCCGTCGTCTTCTCCTGCGGACTCGGCCTCGACTGTCCCAGCCAGCCCTCTACGGCGCGACGTGAAGCTCCGGCCAGGGTTCGCTAGATAGACCCAGAGCGTCCCACACGACTACCTGAAGCTCGTATTGTCCGGCGATAATTCCCGTCGGGACCTCGAGCTCGGCGGAGTATATGTCATCCCCAGCGAGGCCGTCGCCCAAGAGGCCCTCATCGTTCAGAGACACGCCCAGAGATATTCCCGCGAACAGAAGCTCGACACGTTCGGCGGTGTTACCCTCTCCAAAAGTCTGCGGAATCGCGACCACCTTCAGGACGTCGCCGACCGACAGCACCTGCGTCTGCATAAACCCGCCTGCGAGAATCACGGGCGCACGGGCGGATGCGGTGCTTGTCTCAAACCAGTGCGTATCGTCCGTTAGGCAATTGCCAGCGAAGTCGCACGCAGATATCTCGATTTGGTAGGAGGTCTCCGGCTCGAAGCCCCCGGACGGGGCATAGGACACGGCCAAACGATGCTCGTCCTCGATGCGTGTGATCTTGATTGCGACGGTGGCACCATTGACCAGAAGCCCCACTGTGCTCCTATCAACGCCGGTGTCGCCATCGGCTACCGAAAACGATATGCTCGTATCCGGTGGCACGGTTGCACCCGTATGGGGGCGAACATCGGCCAGAGCCGGCGGGGTGGTGTCCCGAGCGTAGTCAGAGAGGTAATAGGCGCAGTTCTCTATCAGATTCGTTCGCGCGCCCTGCTCGTCTGAAACATAAGAAATTGCGAACGTCATATAGACTATCTGGCCTCCGTTTACGTCATCGCCATCATCGTCGAAGTATATCAACCCCGGCTCGGAATACCGCGACCAATCGTAGAGCACACTTGCGTCTGCCGCCGGGACGCACACGTCCCTTGTGGCGAGAAACTCGCCCTGAAACCCGATCGTCGCATCAAGCGCGTTCGGCGCGGTCGCAAGCTGCGCCTCGTGGCTTTTGAGTATAAGTATGTCGCCATAGTCCGCCTTCCAGGAGTCTATGTGCAGGACATAGCGCCGCAGGTCAGCGAGTTTGGACGAGTACTGCTGGCAAGCGCTCCACGCAAGGTCCCCCGACTCGATCAGGAGCCGCCCACCGCCCAGCACATATTGAACGAGGCCCTCGTAGTATGCCGGGAGCGGCTCCGAGGCATCGCCGAGGCAATATATCACAATGTCAAACGGTAAGTTGGGCAAGCTCTCGCCTGGGTTGTGGGTGTGGACCACGTATCCAGCAGCCTCGAGCACATCAAGAAAGATGCCGGCAGAGCCACCTGAGCTATCGTCTATTAGGAGCACTGAGCCCAGGGAGGGTGTGATCGAGAAAGTGAAGTAGCCATCCTCCGGCAGCAGCGCCCTGTTGGGGGTCTTGGCGATGTCGGACGCCTCGAGGCGATACCACGCGCGGGCGCCGGGGACTAGGCCATCTCCCGGAATCTCTCCGGAGTAAGTCGAGTCGCCCTGAGTCGTAAGATGGACAACAGTGTCGTCCTCGTTGGAATAGTGGTAGTAAAGCTTGACGCTCTGCTCGTCCACACCGACGTTGTCGCGAACGACGCAGGTAACCTGAAACGAGCCACGGGCAGCAGGCTGGCTGATGAGCGGAGTGTGCTCGATCGTCGGCGGGGCTGAATCGGTTCGTGCCCAAAAGCTGTGCACATGCTCGGGAGCGTTGGCAGGACTCGTTGAGTAGCTTCCGACGATATTCTCAGCATATAGATAGTAAAAGACCTGTGTGTTCTCAGGCTGACCGGGGAGCGTCGCCACGTATTGTTCGGGCAGGACACCGGGCGCGAGAGCAGTGGCCGTCCAATCGAAAGCGGAGCGACCTGCACTCTCTGCCCTGTAATAGACCAGGGCCTTCCCATCCGCAAGATGCAGCTCAGAGTGGACGAAACAGCTGAGTGCGATGTCCTCGTCAAAATCCTCCGTATCCGGCAGCGGCTCGAAATCTATCTGCGGCGACATCGCGCCAGGGTTGTAGTATGACCTTAGAACCTCATCCCAAAGCGTGTCAGCAGTGAAGTCCAGGAAGCCCTGGTCACCGTCGTAGCGCTCGTCGTAGCTATATTGCTTCGGCTCAAAGTAGATCGATAGTCCATAACAGTAAGGAAGGCCTGCCCCAGAGCGGTGGTAATAGACCACATCGTCGTGCCTTGCGGCAACCTGATGCGCCGCGGCAGATATTGCCTCGGAGATGTTCTGAGCGCTTAGTGCAAGCATGAAGTCCTTGAGATCAACGTAATACCAGTAATCCTCCATCCTGTGGCTCGAGACGTAGGCATCGTAAACCTTGCTCTTGCTGTGCTCCATCGAGGCGATGAGCAGCTGGGCGAGGCTGTCGAGCGAGGAGACGAAGCCATCGTCGAACTTCGCCTCGTCAATGGCGGAGAGCACTATGTATGATTCGTCTTCTGGGTTTGGCTTCCCGTCGGTGTACGAGTTATAGAAGTAGTTGACAATGTGCATGGCAAGCTCCTGGGCTGAGAGGTCTGAGCCGGGCTTTATCTCGCTCAAAAAGCCGTAGTCCCAGCCGTCCCAGGGGACAGATTCTTCTGAGGCCACCACCACCTTGCACAGGTCCTTCATCTGGTATGCGACCTCGACCATCCCCATCAGACAGGCATCCATCCCGACAAGGTCGAAGGTTACGCCAGTCTCCTGCTTCAACGCTGCGAGCGCGGTCTTGAGCTGCAGCATATCCATAGAGTTGTAGCCATCGTAGCAGATGTCTTTCCGCGGTTTGCGCAGAGCGAGCGACTTCCTCCAGCCGTCCCCGTGGTCCCAGAGGACAAGTCCGAAATGCTCGGCCGGGTAGCTCTCGACCGCCCACTTGGAGAAATGCTGCAAGGTATCTGGGTTGGCGAGGTCAAGCTCGCTCAGGCCGGCCCAGCCGCCGTAGATGTCGCCCAGCGGGACCTCGTCCGAGACAATCGCGCTGTTCTGCGGCCCGGCAGGATCATATCGCGCTCTGTAGGCGCGCGTGTCCGCGTTGCTAATTTGGTCGATCAGGACCAGCACATTCGCATCGACCGATTCGATCGCCCCCTCGATCTCATTGAGGTCCCCGGGTGCGGTGCTGGAGAGGGTGTTGTCGGCGCTTATGTAAACGACGAACGTCCACGACTTCTCGTCGAGCGAGGACGGCTCTTCACCCCGGAGCTCGCCCACTAAGCAGACTAAAAGCAGCAGTATGGCAACGAATACGAATAGGCTCTTCAAGGTCATCCTCTCAACCGCCCAACCCAGCCCGACCGATCGCTGCGAGCAGTTCCTTCTCTGTCATCGCTCCCTCGCTTCGCAGAACAAGCTTTCCGCGCGCGTCGAAAACAATGAAAGTCGGCAAGTTGTTGATCCTAAACTGTTTAGCCAGGTCAGGATCGTCAGCTGGGTCGATCATGCGAACCTGAAGCTTCTCACCGAACCGAGACTTCATCTTGTCCAGAATCTCTCTCATCTCGTCGCAGCCGTGGTGCCAGTCCGCGCAGAAGCAGGCGAGTATAGGGCGCTTTGCCTTGCCGGGCTTGGTCAGACCGGCCTGCTCGGAGCTCGGCTCAGGGCTCTCGACCTGCTCAGTAACTGAGGTCGGCTGAACGCTGGGTCTGGCCCTCCGCTTGATCTGCTCGAACCTGCGATTGAAGTGCCAAACAAACAGGAGCACCACGATAATGGTAATCCCCATGGTCAGAACGCTTCTGTTGGGCTTCTTTCTCATTTGTGTCCGCCTCGCTCAACGATGAACTCGCCGATGGCCATATAATCCATACCCGTTACCTCGAACGCTCTGAGCCCCTCGGCTGGCGTGCGTACGATCGGCTCGCCGTCGCGCACAAGGGCAGAAGAATCATCGTGAAAGCACTCGTTTACGCCCAGAACGAACATCTATCCTAACTCCTCAAACTTGAAGGCCATCAGAGCACACCGGTTTGTAACTCACCAGTATAACAGGACAGCCGGCTCAAAGGCTAAAATATAATCTCAACGCCCGACTAGTCAAGCGGGACCCAAATGCCCCAATTCGTGCTAGCGCCTAACAAGACAGTTATTTGAGCTGGGGGATTCGCTTGGATGTATCTTGTGTTAGTGGCACAGTATTGAATAAAGGTTGATTCACAAGAAGGAGATCAAGCGATGAGTGATGATTGGAGAGTCTCAAACAGGGTAAGCGGGATTGGTAAATCCGCCATCCACGAGATGACTAGATTGTCCAAGCAGGTGGAGGATGTCGCTTTCCTATCGTGGGCAAAGCCGACCTCTGATACACCTGAGCACATTAAGAAAGCGGCGATCGCGGCGATAGAGAGAGGGCTGACTGGCGGCTACTCCGAAAGCTCTGGTTTGCTGCCATTGAGAGAGGAGATCGCCAAGAAGCTTAGGGCCATAAACAGGATAAACGCTAAGGTTTCTGAGATTATAGTTACCGTTGGGGCAATTGAAGGTCTGAGCGCTGCCGTCATGGCGACAATCGATCCTGGGGACGAGGTCATCCTGCCCAGTCCAACGTATTCGACGCACATTCGGCAGGTTGTTATCGCATCAGGGAGGCCGGTGCTTGTTCCGCTTATCGAGGAAGAGGGCTTTCGCTGGGACATTGAGGCCATGAAAAGAGCGATTACAAAAAAAACAAAAGCGATCCTTTTTTGTTCCCCATCGAATCCGACCGGCACCGTCTTTGATGAGGCGACGCTTCGCCAGCTTGCGCAGATCGCGTTGGAGAACGACCTTATGGTCATAACGGACGAGGCCTACGAGTTCTTCACGTTCGACGAGCATAAACATTTCAGCATCGGCTCGATACCAGAGATGGCCAAGAACACCATCAGCTGCTACACCTTCACGAAGACTTACGCCATGACAGGATACAGGGTCGGGTACTTGCACGCCGACGAAAGCCTAATACCGCAGATCACGAAGGCGCATATACCACTGGCGATCTGCGCCCCCGTTGTCTCCCAATACGCAGCACTTGCCGCCATGACGAGCAGCCAGGACTGTGTTGCTGCCTTCAGACAACACTACCTCACTACGCGAAATCTCATGTGCGACCGGCTTGACCGCCTCAGCTCGGTCTTCGAGTATATCAAGCCCGGCGGCTCATACCTGATGTTCCCAAAGATCAAACTCAACGCCGGGAGGACAGATTCTGCCTCCTTCTGCAAGAGGCTGCTGAGCGAGGCGAGGGTATCGACAACACCCGGTATCGCTTTTGGTCCAACGGGCGAATCGCACCTGAGGCTATCATTCTGCGTCTCCGAGGACGAGCTCAATAAGGCTTTCGACAGAATGGAGGCA
>CAZKNE010000142.1:0-5998 GCA_964554005.1 uncultured bacterium
CCCCATTCGCCGTAACTGCGGTGCTCGGGCCGCTGGTCTTCTTTTTTGGGGAGCTTCTTCCGAAGATATTTTTTCAGCAAAGAGCTAACGATCTAGCGCTTAAGTTCGCCAGACTGCTCAAACTTGCTCAGACGATTTTCAGCCCTCTGGTTTGGGTCTTGAGCATCATCCAGCGATGCGTGTTGGGCAGGCAAGTATCGGAGAGCGGACTTTTGGACGCGGCACTTATCAGCCGAGACCAGCTCGCCAGCCCAGCACAAGATGCGTTGCAGTCCCTCCGGCGCCTCGGGTCAAGAGCGATTGCTCGGGTCATACAGTTCTCGGACAAAAGGGTGGGAGATGTCATGGTTGACATCAGCCAGGTGATCTCTGTCTCGCCGGACACCGGTGCGACTCGCGCCATGAAGACCGCTCTTCAGAAAGGCCTTTCGAGGCTGTTGGTCCATTCTGGACAGATCAACAACCCCGTAGGTTTCGTTCACATCTCATCTCTACACCGCGCTCGCCGCGACGCAACAGTCCGCGAGTGCATGAGCCAGCTGGTCTATGTCGCCGAGACTCAGACGTGTCCGGGGGTGCTAAAAGAGATGCAGAATCTCCATGTGCCAATGGCGGCAGTGGTCAATGAATTCGGTGCTTGTGTAGGGACCATCACACTTGAAGACCTGATTGAGGAGATTTTCGGCGAGATCCGCGACGAGCTCGATCGTTCTCCGAAAATCGATCGCCATGCTGATGAGGGATACATTGACGTCGATGCCTTCATCGGGATAACTGAGATGAAGTCTATGCTCGACATCTCACTCCCCTCCGGCAGATATGAGACGCTAGCAGGTTTTCTGATCGAGCGGTTTGGAGCGATTCCTGCGCCTGGCACGGACATCATCGAGGGCAAAAGACAATTTATTGTTATCGATTCGGACGAACGGAGAATAAGACGTGTGCGGATTCTTCAATCTAAAGCCACTGACAGCAAAAAGGCTGGTAGTGAGCAAGCGGATGAAAAGCGCACTCGCTGATAGGGGATTCGGTCGGAGCGGGCAGACCTCGGCATCCACCCGGACGCTTACCGCATCTGTCGCCGCGGTCCGTTCGCAGACCCGCGGGACACAACCCGCTGACCTCGGGGGCCGCTTTGCGTAAGAGACCGATTGTCGTGATAACTGGCCCCACGGCCGTAGGCAAAACGCGGCTCGCCATCAAGGTGGCCAAGCAAGTGCCACTGGAGATCATAAGTGCCGATTCGAGGCAGATGTACCGGAAAATGAACATCGGGACCGGCAAGCCGACTCTGACCCAGCGACGAATTGCGCCGCACCACCTCGTTGATATCCTCGATCCTGACGAGAGTTTCAGCGCCGCTGATTTCGCCGAGCAAGCAGAACATACGATTGAGAGAATCGTCAACAAGGACAAGTTCCCGCTTGTTGTCGGCGGAACGTTTCTCTACCTGAAGGCCCTGCTGTTCGGGTTCTTCGAGGCGCCGGGCCGCTCGGACGAGATCAGGGCGAGATTGCGGGCCGAGGCGGAGCGCTTTGGAGGCGAGAGGCTTCACAAGATGCTATTAGATGTCGATCCTGAGGCGGCAGCCGCTATTCACCCAAATGACCACGTGCGGCTTATCAGGGCACTTGAGGTCTATGAGTTGACTGGGCGGACGGTGTCGGAGCTGAGGCGCGAGCAGCCATCTCCGGGAAGGAACATCTTTGCGGGCACTATTTTCGCGATAACGATGCCAAGAGAAGCGTTGCGTGTGAACATCGAGGAAAGAGTGGATGAGATGTTCGCCCTGGGCTTTGTCGAGGAAGTCCGGAGCCTGCTCGATGCTGGATACGACCGGTCTCTCAACTCGTTCTCAAGCCTCGGCTATCGCCATGTGGCAGACCTCATTCACGGCAAATTGACGCTCAGTCAGGCCGTTGAGGCCACCAAGACACAGACATGGCGCTATGCCAAGAAGCAGATGTCATGGCTCAAGCAGGACTGGGGGTTCGAGTTCCTAAACGCCCAAGATGGTGAGTCGAACGTCACCAAAGTGGCCGAGCAGTGCAAAAAACTCTTGCAACCGGTATCAAGCTAACATATTGTAGCGGAATGTGCGCTTCGTCGGCAGTTTATAGATTAGAGAACTGAGAGGGCCTGTTTGGGATGGCGAATCCTCCAATGAATATTCAGGATACTTTTCTGAACATAGCAAGGATACGGAACATCCCCGTAACCATCATGTTGGTCAACGGGGAGCAGATTGTTGGTCGTATTGAGGGCTTTGACAAATTCACGATCGTTCTCGATAGGGGAGACGAGCAGCAGATGATCTTCAAACACTCGATCGCCTCAGTTTCCCCAACGACTCCGATTAAGGACCTTTTCAGACCTCAGAATCGAAACCGCGAGGCCCGAGATACCGCTTCGAAGCGAGCTTAACGCCGTAACTGCTCCCGATCCCGACCGCGATGGACCCGGCGAAACACAGGTAGGCGAACAGATTGCCGATCTTTCTGAACATGCTGCTCTGTTTGCCGATTGGCACATCAACCACATCGGTCCGCCGGACAAAAATTGGCGTCCTCAGCCTGATTGTGCCGGTGGCATCAATTAGGCCGGAGACGCCGGAGTTAGCACACCTTAGGACTGGGACACGGTTCTCGACCGCCCTGAAAACCGCCGCTGCGAAATGCTGATACGGGCCGGAGGTTCGGCCGAACCAAGCGTCGTTTGAGAGGGTGCAGAGCAGGTCAGCGCCGCCGTTTGCAAACTCCCGCGAGATCTCGGGGAAGATTATCTCGTAGCAGATCGGGACCCCGATTTTGATGTCCCGAAGCGGAAGAACGTGCAGTGCATAACCCTCTGTCAGCGAGCCCTCATAGCCAGCGAGCGCATTGACGAAACTCAAGAGCGAGGGATAGGGCACGTATTCGCCGAACGGGACGAGGTGGACTTTGTCGTATCTTGATGTCTGGCCGCTCGGCTCCACCACGAAGGCGGAGTTCATGTAGCGACCATCATTACTCGCCAGCGAGCCGAACAGCGCTGTGCATTCCCGATCGCTGAATGTTCTCTTGACCCAGGCTTGAGAGGTCAGGGTGGTGTTGTAGGTGCCACACATGGCCGCCTCAGGCAGCACTGCGATCTTGCTCCCCTTAAGCTGGGGCTCTGCAGCCTGTTGCTCATAGACCTCAAGAATCTGCCCCCTGAATCGCCTGCTGAGCTTCATCGCTTGCGGGATGTTCGGCTGAATGATGGCCACTTTGATCGTTCTTGTCGCGGGGCGCAGAAAGGCGAGCCTTGCGCTGCCGTAGCCCCAAGCAAACGCGAAGACGAGGCAGAGCCCTGCAAGTATCCGGAAGTAGCCGAGCTTGACAGGGTCTCCTAGTAGTTTCGCCAGCAGGAGAAAGGCCAGCCAGTTGACGAGCACTATGCCGAACGAGATGCCATCCCCACCAAAGATATCAGCTATCTGAATCAGCCTCGTCTGCCGGTAAAGCGCCCAATAAAGATCGTTCCAGGGGAACCCGCTGATCACCTTCGCCTTGACTAGCTCCATTGCGACCCAGAACATTGGGACGAGGACGATGCTGGCGCCGCCCAGGCGGCATAATGAGACCATATTGGCGAAGACCCCAACCAGCGCCGCGAGAAAGCAGACCAAAAGGAGCACAACAAGCACGCTCGGCGCGAAGCCCAGGTTGCTGTAGTTGCGCATCGCGTTGCTTATCCAAAACAGAGAGATGAGGTAATAAAAAAAACCAGTGATGAACCCGAGGCCGAACGCCCGCAGACCTCGCTCGCCTCGAAGGATGAGAAACAGCGGAACGAGGGCCACGAAGACAAGGTAGAACAGCTCGAACTTGGGAAAGGCCAGGGCCAGTAGGATGCCGCCCGCTGCCGCGATAGCCGCCTTCCGCCAAGAGCTGAAACTCAACAGCATAGATCGCATAGTATGTGGCCCGGATTCATGTCACAACCAGGTTGTGACCCAGCCTCCTTCTCTCTACCGTCTTCACTTTCGACTTTCCACTTCGAGCAGGCAGTGATCAACCTCATCTGCCGATAGGCCTTTGACAAAGACCGTTTTGTCTCTCGAGGTCTCGCCCGAGTGGATGCGTATCCCGGACTTGGGAACGCCCAAACTCTTGGACAACAGCTTGATGAGTGCTTTATTGGCCGCACCCTCGACAGCTGTCGCGGTTACCCTGACCTTCAGTATCCCATCCGGGCCGCGTGAGATTTGGTTGCGCGATGCGCCCGGCTGTGCGCGCACGCGAATGAGCACGCCGTCCTTCTTTTCTCTAACCTTTGGTGCAGGCATGTTGGTCACTCTCCGGATCTGGGGAACATCTTTGTGTAACCCTCATACTCAGGGTTGCGGTATCGCCATTCGCCACCCTCCTTCACCCACCGCATCGTGTAACGTTCAGCGGTGATAGCGTCGGAGTAGCGGACCGAGACGATCACATTTCCCACTATTCCTCTCTTAAGGAAGATGATCTTGTCAACCGAACAGAGCATTGCGCCAGGGGACCTCGCTTTCAGAAACCCCAAGTAAGGCAAGTCCATGAAGTCCTTCAGACTATACCTCCCCTTGAAGTCGTCCGACAGCCGCTGATAGACACGATCGAAGCGCTGCATCGCATAATCCTCGAGCATCGAATCGGCTGCCTTCTTAAGGGCATACTTATCTGAATTGACGTGGATAAGAGTAAATGTGGCCGAGACGACTAGCGCAACAACAGCCAGGATGAATGCAGCCTCGCCCCGCCTACTTTTCCGCTGCCCGTAGGGTCCTTTGTGCCGGGCAACAGGCTCCTTAAACGACAGCTCCACCTCTTGAGTCAGGCTGAAACTCTGCCTGCTCTGCCACGCTCTCAGGTCATCTCCGAACTCCGCTATCGAGAAGTACCTCATGCCCCGGTTATTGGCGAGCGCCTTTTCAATAGCGGCCTCGATCTCGGCCGGCAAACTGCCATTCAGCTGCCTGGGCCTGGTGAACTGGCCCGAGAGAATCGCACGAACGATCTCGCTGAGGTTGTCGCCCTCAAAAGGCTTTTGGCCTGTGAGCATCTCGTATAGCACGATGCCGGCCGAGAAGATGTCGCTTCGATGGTCAACGTCTTGGGCCCTGAGCTGTTCTGGGGACATGTAATATGGTGTGCCGATTGCTAGTCCTGCCTCGGCGACCTTTCCTCCGAAAGCGACTTTGGCCAGCCCGAAGTCTGTTACCTTCACCCTATCGTCCTCGAGCAGCATTATGTTCGAGGGCTTAAGGTCCCTGTGGACAACCCCATGTCTGTGGGCGTGATGCAAAGCGTCGGATACCTGTATCATTATCGACACCGCGTCCTCGGTCGGGAGCGAGCGCTGCGGAATCAGAAATGACTTGAGCGGCCGGCCTTTTACGAACTCCATCACGATGTACAGCACGCCGTCCTCATTGCCCATGTCAAACACAGTTACGAGGCCCGGGTGCCTCAGCCGGCCAAGCACCTGACCCTCTGTCCGCAGACGCAGGAAGCGGGTGCTCACATCCATTCCGTCCGCCGATGTCGTCGAGAGAACCTTGATGGCGACGACGCGGTCAAGGTTGGTGTCAATCGCCTTGAAGACCGAGCCTGTCGAGCCGCCGCCGATCGCTCGGGTCAGCCGGTAGCGCTTGCCCATAAGCCGTTCTCCTGACGGACCGAAGCGGGCAAGCAGCTCGTCCGCGTCAAGCGTGAGAATCGGCCCCAAGGGAACTATCGCAGGCGCACCGCACGTGCGGCAGGACCGATCGCTGGTGGAGTTAATAGCTCCGCACGAGATACATTCCCAAGTGTTTGGCCCTGGTTCGCTGTGCGAGCTGTCTCTCGGCATGACAGGCTCCGCTATGCGCAGGCGTGGCCGACTTCGCCGGGCGACCTCGCCGAACGGCTACGACGGCTGAATGGGATCATCGCCTGTAAAGGCCAAATCTTAACCGCCAGACCATCCATATCGCCTCCCAAACGATCCGCTTGGACAT
>CAZKNE010000143.1:0-5936 GCA_964554005.1 uncultured bacterium
GAGCGAGACCACCAACAAAGACACCGTGATCGCAACTCCAAGAGGGTCCATCTGAGAGAACAGCGAGACGACAACGCTGTCCTTTGCGGCTAGCAATAGGTCCAAATGTCCACACCTCCCTGGCGTTTTGCGCGAAACACTCTGCAATTGCTCGTGGTCATATAGAGGCTAATTCGCTCTGACGTGGAATGTCAACGACTCTTGGCGCTTGAAAGCCTATATGGATAGTCAATTCCATTGCTGGGGCACATCAGGTCGGTTGCAAAGGCAGCTTGCTGGGTTGTATGATCATCCAGAATTGGGGAGACATAGAACATGCAGCTGAAGGATAAGACCGCAATCATAACGGGCGGCGGGACGGGCATCGGGCGAGCGATCGCCCACCGATTTGCTGTGGAAGGCGCTAAAATTGCTATCTGCGGGAGGCGACTCGAGCCACTCGAACGTGTGGCCCGCGAGCTTGGCAACGCTAAGGAGTTGCTTTGTTGGCAGACGGCAGATGTCTCAAGAAAGTCCGATGTTGACCGCTTTATTGGGAACGTTGTGGAGCGTTTTGGACGCATTGACATTCTCGTCAACAACGCTGGCATTCTTTTCAGAAAGGACATCCTGAGCACAAGTGAAGAGGACTGGGATGAGATGTTCGCTATTAACGTCAAGGGCGTTTATCTATGCTGCAAGGCGGCGCTGCCGCACATGATCGATCAAAAGGCGGGCAACATCCTAAACATCGGCTCAGTTTCGGGCATCAGGGCCACTACCTATGCAGACGCATACAGCGCCTCGAAGGCAGCGGTGCAGATGCTGACGCGAAGCCTGGCGAAGGGCTACGCGAAGGATGGGATACGGGTCAACTGCATCTGCCCTGCCCATATTGACACGCGGATCATGGACACCACGATCGACTTTTTCAACAGCATAGGCATTGAGAGCGACAGGGCAAAGATCGATTCGCTGTATCCGCTGGGCCGCCGGGGCATGCCCGAAGACGTCGCGTCGCTCGCCGTTTTTTTGGTCTCTGACCAAAGCTCTTGGATGACGGGCTCGCTGATTGTTCTGGACGGAGGCGCTACGGCATGATTTGTCTCGAGGTGATGCACGAATGAAGGTGGAGGTCGAGGGTAGAAGGCTCAACGTTACGTCGGCCGGGCTTCTGCGAATGGCTCGTGAGGGGCAGATTCAGCCGTGGTTCAGCATCAAGTCGGACGAATTGACGGGCGGCAAATGGGCCAAGGCTGGCGAATTGGCGTTTTTTGCGGGCGCGTGGGCTCAGAGGAAGGACTTGGCCGGGAGCATTGGAGCGACCAAGAGCGTTGCACGGGTGCGAGAACAGCGCAGCCTGAGACAAGCACCGTCGGTGCACAAGCCGCCCGGGCCTGAGGTAAGCGGCAGACTGTCCAACGCTATGGCCCAGGCGGCGGCAAAAACATCGACCCCAGCTCATGGCGTGGCCTCCTTCGAGCTTCAGGGCGTTCACGTGGACTACAAGGTCAACTGCCCCAAGTGCAAGTCCGCACTGACGAAGTTGGGCGTTACGAATTGCCCACGTTGCGGCAAGAGGATAGCGGCCAGCAAGCAGCTTTATTGGCTCAAGAAGGTTCTATACTCCCTTAGCATGGTCTTCATCTTCGCTGGCACCCTGTTGTTGAAGAAGTTCGGCCAGTGGGCGAAATACGTGTATCCGGCGGCCGGCATTCTCTTCGGCCTTCTGTCCGTAGTCGCTCGA
This sequence comes from uncultured bacterium, assembly GCA_964554005.1. Classification (GTDB taxonomy): domain Bacteria; phylum B130-G9; class B130-G9; order B130-G9; family B130-G9; genus B130-G9. The sequence goes on from CAZKNE010000143.1 coordinate 1,727, forward strand.
GGCGCCAAGGTTCTTGTAACCGTCTCGGTCAACGGCCATCCATTGCCTTCCAAAGAAATAATGCTCCCGCTTGGGGAATACTACTCCAAAAACGTCTGGTCAATCTTGGTCAGGCGCATCACGTCGCTGTTCAGGCTGAATGCTGTCCTGCGCAGGACGGCGGAGAAAGAGGAGCTTGGCACAGCAACCGGGGCTTCGCCGCGCCGACCTTGAGCATCAGAGTCCGAGAGAGATACATGAAGAAACCTGCGACCGTCCGACCTGACAAAGCAATGACCGAAGCCATGAAAAACGTTCCCGGCGCCCTGTTCGCTAAATGGTTCAAGATCGGCCTGACCACGTCGTCAGGGCGGGCCATGGCGTTTATACCGGCGGATGCATCCGGCGTTGGGCGTGACCGACTTTTCTTTGTTGGGGCGAGAGTCGCCGTCGAGGTCATCCTTGCCTGTCCGAAGTGCCGCAAAGAGCTCTATGAAATAGGCGCCAAGTGGTGCCGCAATTGCGGTTTTCGCATTGTGCCTGCCCCAGGGAAACGGACAAAACTTAACTGGCTGCGCACGCTCTCAATCGTTTTCGGAATCTTTGGACTCGCCACAAGTTCATTCAAGAACCTCCGCGGAATGACGCTGATAATGTCATTTTTCTCGTTGGCCGGGCTTGTGCTTTCATTTGCAGGAAGAGACCTCACCAAAGTGAGGCTGTTGTTCAAATTAGACACGGATGGCAAATTCCGCTCTCACAGAGTGCTAAAGATCGACTCAAAGGGCTACACGTCGCCCAATGTCGCCTCATTTGTTGGCAGGATTCTCTACTCCGAGCTCCTTGCCACGGCCGCTCGCAAGAATGAGATGATGCGCCTGGCCCAACAAGCCAGTGAGCGTCCGGCCGGAGCTGTCGCCCCGTTTGATGTCGCCGAGCGACAAACCCATGACCCCGGACGGGGCAATGATCAGTCCATCGCTTGCGGGGCTGAAAACCTCTCTCAAGCCTTTAGCCTCGGGAAACGAGACTTGCAGTGAGAATACTCGTCAGAGCCACCGACTGGGTGGGCGACGCTGTCATGAATCTGCCGGCGTTGAGGGCGATCATTGAGCACTACCCCGGCGCTGAAGTCAGGGTTCTCACCAGACCGCAGCTAGCGCCTATCTTCGAGTTAGTCGATGGGGTCGCAGGGGTCATGCCTTACGTTGGCGTTCACCCGCGTGGGTCCATCGAGCGCGGCCATCTTACGTTCTGGAAAGCCGTCCGTGCGATCAGACAGCTGCGCTTTCAGAAGACCTTCCTTTTCCAGAACGCCTTCGAGGCAGCGCTGCTGGCATTCATGGCGCGCATCCCCGAGCGCATAGGGTATGCGACCGACGGGAGGGCCTTGTTGCTCACGACGGCCGTGCCCATCACACCCGACACCAAACGCCTCCACCACGTTCGATACTACTTGAACATGCTGAAGGCGGTCGGCGTTGCCATCGAGGACGACGCCACTCCGTCGCTCACGCTCCCCGATAAGGTTCTCCTGAGAGGGAAACAGCTCACGGCCGAGGTTCTGGGTTCCCCAACCCCCATCCCATATCTCGCCATCTGCCCCGGAGCGTCGTTTGGGCCAGCAAAGCGCTGGTTCCCCAACCGTTTCGCAAAAGTCATTGACATCGTTTGGGTCGAGCATAGCATACCCTCGGTCCTGTTCGGAAGTCGAGCCGAGTCGTCGCTGACTGCGCAGATAGCTGCGATGGCATCGGGAAAGTGCGTTGACCTGAGTGGGAAAACTTCCCTGGTCGAGACCGCTGGCGTCCTCGCACAGGCGAGTGTGGTGCTATCAAATGATTCAGGGCTAATGCACCTTGCGGCCGCAGTTGGGGCGCCGGTCGTTGCCATCTTCGCATCGACCAACCCGGCAGCGACAGGGCCGCTCGGCGAGAAACACGCCATCATCACCTCAGGCGTTCGCTGCGCACCGTGCCTGAAGCGCGAGTGCAAGACCCACACCTACGACTGCATGCGGGCGATCACGGTTGAGGCCGTCTGCGAGGCGATCGGCAGGATAATAAAGCGACGTCGTGAGTTTTAGGTTCCAGGCCATAAGCTTTTTATTCGCAGTTATAGGTTGGCGACATTTGCGCCACGATATTGAGATACAGCCGCGCCTCGGCCTAGTAAATATGCTCAATTTGACAACGCGTGCGTTCGCACGATAGGCTCCAAGAGAGTTAAGCCGTGGTGTTTCCTCGACTGAGTTTGAGAGTTCCATGAAGAAGCTAGACATCGCACTTTCGATTGTTTGCCTGTTCGCTTTTGTCTATGCATCGGTTTGGGTGCATGTGTTCTTAAGGTCGCGGGCAGAGGTCAGTCGAGGCGGGCAGCTAGTGGCAAGCATCCCGGTGCACTATCGGTCCTACGCGAAGCTGCTTCCGCGCCAGAGGAAAGACCTTCTCTCCGAGGCAGAGAAGAAGCAATTCGAGCAGGTCCAATACGATTACTATCAAAGCGTTGTGAAGGCGATCACTGCCTTTGATAACTGCCTTCATTCCTACACGCCTTTCAACAAGTATCTGCCAATCGCTGCCGAGGCCCTCATGTGGCTTGGGGACGACTGCCTGAACAAGAACGAGTTTCCGCTGGCGCTTTCGGCCTACAGGACGATCGGAATCTCTCCAGACCCCAACTGGGTCAGCTCGGCGGACAAGAAAATCAAGGACACCTACGCCAAGATGGAGCGGCTGAAAGCCCGCAACGAGCGAGCCAAATAGCGCGCAGGCAGCCCCCCTCCGATACGGCCTCCTGTAAGTTGTGGGTTTTCGGCTTGTGCTTGCAGGATGGAATGTGCGGAGGCCTGCTTTAGGAGGCTGTCCCATAAGTCGGTTTCAACGGGAATGACGCAGCGGGCTATGCCACATGTAGGGGCAGGCCTTGTGTCTGCCCGAATATATAGATGGGCGGAGACAAGCCCCGCCCCTACACAACCTCAGACCCGACTTATTGGACAGCCTTTTAGTGCTAGCCGTGCCTCTGCTATCTCTTCTCGGATGGTCTTAGACCGGCAATACCCGCTTGCCCGCGCCAGCAATCGCCAGCACGATCTCGCCCTTCACGTCGCTGCCGGAGAAACGCTGCGCCAACTCAGAGAGCCTGCCCCGAACGATCTCCTCATGGAGCTTGGTGAGCTCCCGGCCTATCGCAGCGTCTCTGTCGCCGAGCAGCTCGAGCAGCTCTTGTAGCGTCCTGGCGATGCGCTTTGGGGACTCGAACAGAACGACGGTTGCCGAAAGTTCCCTCCATTCGGAGATGCGTGCAGCTCGCTTCCCCTTTTTTCTCGGCAAGAAGCCCTCGAAAAGGAACCGGTCGGTCGGCATCCCGGAAGCAGACAGGAGCGCAGTTGGGGCCGATGGGCCCGGGACCGGGATGACTCTGATTCCATGTTCAATAGCAGCCCTAAGCAGAGGGAAGCCCGGGTCTGAGATTGCCGGCGTGCCGGCATCGGAGACGAGCGCGACATCGTTCCCGCTTCTGAGCTGTGCGATGATCTTCTCTGTCCGCGCGAGCTCGTTTCCCTTAAAATAGCTGATGAGGGTGCATGCTCCCCCAGCCGCTATTTCAAGCCGTGAAAGCAGCTTGCGCGTCCTACGAGTGTCCTCACAGGCAATAATGTGGACAGACCTGAGCGTCGCTATCGCTCTGAGCGTGATGTCGTCGAGGTTGCCGATGGGCGTCGCGACGACGAACAAAGTCCCCAGTTCTGAGGCCTTCGAGTGAGTGCTCCTGTGCGGCTGCGTGGGCCAAGCCATACCGGCGGCCTCGAGACGCGATGCTAGGAGAAACCCAGCGAGGAGAGCGTGAAAATCGACCGACAGTCATATCCGGCCCCAACAACTTTCTGGGCGCCGCCTCTCATCTTGTCAACAACTGCGAACACTGCCTTGACCTTCATGCCACTGCTCTTGGCCATCTGAACCGTCCGAAGCGTAGAACCACCGGTCGATAGCACATCATCCACGATGACCGCGGCAGCGCCTCGCTCGACGCAACCTTCGACGAGGCTGTCCGTTCCGAACTCGTTTAGGCTCTTGCGTACAATGAAGCCCCTGATGGGGTGCTTGAAAGGGGCAAGCTGCGATATCGCGACCATCGCCCCAATGATTGGGTCAGCACCCAAAGCACCGCCCCCGGCTAAAGAGACGTCCATCGCCTTCATCCATTTGACAAATGTCCCAGCAAT
>CAZKNE010000144.1:0-5913 GCA_964554005.1 uncultured bacterium
ATTCTGGCGCGGACCGCGTGCAGCGAGTTCATCGCGTCGAAGGTGTACCGCTTCTTCGTGCGCGAGATCCCGATGGAGGACGACCCGGCGTACAAGTCGGTGCGGAGCGTGGTGCGCCAGCTGGCCTCGACGCTGCGCCGTTATGGGTCTCGCGGAGGCGCATTGAGTCGCGTGCGGCGGCGACTGGCGAGATCAACGGCGATGACGTGCCGTTCCTTGTGGTTGGGAACGTCGGCGTCAACCGCATCTATCGCATCACAGCCGGGCTTCCTGAGGACGACCCCGTCTGGACGTCGCCGGATTGGCAGGCCACGTACTCACTAGACCTCGGGGATTACGACGCTGATGGCGATCTGGACCTTTTGGTTGGCAATCTTGACGGAGCTGATCAGGTGTTCGCCAATAATGAGGGCGATTTCGGCGATGGGCCGGTCTGGACATCGAGCGAGGCGGGCGCAACGCGGTCGATAAGATGGTGCGATTTTGCGGATGACGGCTTTCCGGATGTGGCCGTGGCGCTGTTCAGGTCTCAGGCGAACGTTATCTATTCCAACTCAAGTGGCGTGATCGAGACCTCTGCCTCATGGGTCTCTGACGACGCTGAGGATACAACCTCGATGCTGTGCACCGATCTGGATGGGGATGGGTCAACGGACATGGTCGTTGCCAACCAGAACGGATATGTCGTTGCCTACCTGTCTTTGTTGCATTCCGCTCCGTTTGTTGTGCAGACGACGCCCGAGGACGGGGACACAGACGTCGCACGGGTAGCGCAGATAACGGTCCTGCTCTACGACTACGATGAGGACATAGATATTGAGGCGGTCGAGCTGCTCGTCAATGGCGATAGCGTGAGTTTTGCCGTGACAACCTCGAGCGAGGGCGCGACGGTGCAGTTTGCGCCGGCGGTGGGCTATCCGCCTGACTCTGAGGTTCACGTCACGGTTCGCGCGGCCGACCTCGAGGGCAACCAGATGCCCGATTACAGTTTCTCCTTCACAACGGCTGGCAACACAGCACCCACTCTCGAGAACGGCTCGGTGAACCCGCCGATCGGAGACACCGATGACGTTTTCAGCTTCTATGTGGATTACGCGGACGACGACTACGATCCGCCCGCTCGTGCTGATGCGGTGATTGTGGATGAGAGCGAGACGACGGTGGCCAAGCTCCCAATGCAGGTGCTCTCAACGTATTCATACAACAGCATGTATCAGGCGGTAACTAGCCTCGGGCAGGGCAGCTACTATTACTACTTCGATTTTGAGGACGCCTACGGCGCCTCGTGCAGGCTGCCTGAGACGGGCTATTATTCTGGGCCTGAAGTCCAGAGACATAACACCGCCCCCATGCTCGCATCTCCCATGCTCACCCCACCGACGGGCGATGCCGAGACGACGTTCTGGTTCTCGGTCTATTACTGGGACCTCGATGAGGACGCAGCATCGACGGCGAAAGTTGTCGTCAAGAGCTCCACGAGCGAATACTCATGGGACATGGTCCTTCAAGAGGGCACCGCGGACGACGGGACCTTCTCATACTGCGCCTCGCTTCCGGCGGGCACATATAGCTACTACTTCGACTTCGTAGATGAACGAGGCGCAAGTGTGAAGCTGCCGCCGGTCGGATACTTCATTGGCCCGGTTGTAACGGGCGAGAGCTCGCCGAGCATTCTCTCCTACGGTGGTGTTTCGCCGTCGCTGGGCTCAACGAGCACGGATTTTGAGTTTCGGGTTTACTACTACAGTCCGGCTGGGGACGAGCCTTCCGTCGCGACGCTCTACTACAAGACGGAGTTGACGCATTCGGCAAAGATGACGCTTGGCAATGGGATGCTCTTCGACGGGGACTACACATTCAAGACCAGGCTTACAGCTCAGACGCAGTGGTATTACTTCCGCTTTCTGACAAAGGGAGGAGATGCGGTGCGCCTCCCGCAGGAGGGGTATTTCTATGGGCCGAATCTCGCGGGACATGAGAACGAGACGCTTCTGGACACCGGTGGGGTCGATCCGGTGGTCTCGGGCGGAAACGAGACATTCACATTCTCCGTGCACTACTACGATGCAGCCGGGGGCGCTCCCTCCGAGGCCGAGGTCCACATACAGGCCTCGGGCTGGTCGAGCTCCGAGACGATGGAGCTTGTAACTGGCGAGTCGCCCTCGAACGGGGAATACACGCTGCAAACTTCGCTGAGCACGAACACATACGAATACTACTTCGTCTTCGTGGATAGCAAGGGCACACAGGTCAGGCTCCCCGAGACGGGCAGTTTCTCAGGGCCGTTCGTTGGCCAGTCAAATAACCCCCCGTCGCTTAGCGACGCCAGTTTCTGGCCGCAATGCGGCACCGTGCAGGACACCTTCACATTCTCGGTGCATTACTTCGACGAGGACGGCAATGAGCCTGGCATCGCGCGGGCGATTCTGCACGCTGGCGGCAAGATAGTGCCTGCCCAGCTCGTGCTCACATCGGGAACTGCCGCAAACGGGACCTATTCCGTCGAGACGAGCGTGCCGGCCGGCGACGTGCGGTATCGCTTCCGTTTCGTCGATACGAAGGGCGGGGCGGCGGCTTATCCTGAGACCGAGCTAGCAGAAGGCCCGACCGTTGGCGACTTTACGCTATCGCTTGCGGTTGATTCTGACATCCTGTGGCCGCAGGACACTCTGAACCTGACGCTGAGCATCAACAACATGGCGTCAACCGACCTTGCGGCCATGTTCGCCGCAGCGATCGTTCTGCCGACGGGCGAGCTTATCTACTTCCCCGACTGGGGGATGTCGCCTGCCGGGCTTGATCTTGATTTCCCAGCGGGTTTCAAGCTATCAAACTATCCCATACTCACGATGCAGGTGCCCGATAGCGCACCGACAGGGGACTACGTAGCCTACGCCGGCGTCTTCGGGACGGGCGACTTCGGCTGCGTCCTAAGCGACCTCGCGCAGGCCACCTGGCGCATCCAGCCGCGCAGGTAGGGTCTCCCGGTCACATCCGAGCGCGCTGGCCCATTGGGAAGGCTGAGCTCTAAGGCCCCAGTCAGCTGCGGGGTGGGGGGAGAGACATCTCAGACCATCCCGGCAGATTGATGCTGTATTGTTGACGAGTCCTGTTCCTGTTGTGCTTGCTCTCAAGCCTAACCCGTGATAGAAGACGTACTCATGCAGGAACAACGAAAACGGATTAGCAGACTTTCACCCTATTTGAGGCGTAATTGGTGGAAGCTCCTCCTCGCGGTATGGACTTCCTATGTCATTGCGTTCCAAGTCCGCCCTCACATTCTGCCGTGGCTTGTTAGCGATACTTGGGTAAGAATTGTCTGTAAGTATCTAGACAATTGGCCGGGGCGACTTCTTATCCTCACGGCCTTTGCCATATTGGGTGTAGTATTCCGTCGCAGGTACACCGGTCTGTGGCAGAGATACCGTAGGAATCACACTCTGGTAACGCCTCCCTTCATCTATTTGGATGTTATTGTGATTGCAGCGCTAGTGATGGCGGCAAGCACGATATGGATCCTTGCGACCCGCGACCTCCCGGATGAAGCGGCCGATCTGATCGCTGTTTCTCTCTGCGTTCTGGGCTGCTTCCTGGTGTGGTCCGTGATTGCGTATTCGCTCAGACCTAAGACTCAGCAAGACAAACCCGAGGAGTCGTCGAATGGGGCCAGCGGGGAGTCTGCAAGGCATGAGCGGTTACTATGTGACGACCCGATTTCGTCTTTGCCCGAAGACCTCCTTAGTAGAAGAGAGTTCGTTGAGAACCTCGCGAAAGAGATCGTCCAGGTCGATTCGGCAGGCGCCTTTACGTTCGGGCTTTATGGAGCATGGGGGGAGGGGAAGACCTCAGTCATAAACCTGCTGAGGACTGAGTTTAGGGAGCAGAAGCAGCTGTTCGTCATCGATTTCAATCCCTGGCGTTACCGCGACGAGAAGGCGATCACCAGAGCATTCTTCTCAAACGTTCAGCAGATAGAGCGCCAATACATACTGCCTGGTTTGGCCAGTAAGCTAGGCAGATACGTCAAAACACTTTGCCGAGGCATATCGGTTGGCTCGGTCGGTGTGGACCTGTCTCTCGGTCTTGATGCGACGCAGGATGAGGGTGAAGGCGAGACTCTGAAGAGCATTGTCGAGACCCTGGGCATGAAGCTTCTCATCATCGTTGACGATGTTGATCGGCTCACAGAAAAGGAGATATGGGCTGTTTTCAAGCTGATTAGAGTGAATGCGAACGTCCCGAATTGTACATTCCTTCTCGCATTTGATGATGAGGTCGTGGCAAAGACGTTGTATGAATCTGATCCCGCCCGCGGCAGAGATTTCATATCCAAGATCATGCAAAAACCTGTCAAGTTGCCCGCTATTGAGGATGTGGACATCACAAGATTCCTTGGCGCTTCGCCTATCCTCCCCACGTATCTAATAGAAGAGCTCTGGCTGCACGCACAACACCATGTAAGGCGAGAGCGGCTCCCTGCGACATTGGGATACGTCAAGCAAGTTGACGAGCGAGGCCTGCCATCGACGATTGAGGATAACGGACGTGAGATAGAGCTGAGATTCACTAAACGGGCACCGGTTCTGCATAGCGGACTTCAGGTTGCAACAGGTGAGCCGATATTCGTCGAGGGATATCCGCGCTACGATCAGTCAACACCAGTCTTCATCGAGTTAGATCAGGACCGCCTGATTGAGACGACAGACGACGCACCTCCCCTTAAAAGACTGCTGCGCGATCTGCTGGCGCAGCGCAAGATCGGCCCCGGGTGTCTTGCGGGATTAGACGCTCTATCCGGGCTTTTCAGGGTTTGGATAGTGATGCGGATCAAGACGCTGAGAGATGCCAAGCGATACTACAACAGTCTGCGATCTTCGCTACCTCCAGTCGCCGCAGAGGTCAATGTCTTTGACTACTGCATTCTTGAGGTTCTCAAGGTCTTCGCCCCCTGGCTTTATGATGATATGTTCTACAATAAGCAGTTTTATGCCGCTAGGGCGGGATACGATCGGAACAGAGTGATTTACGGTGATAAAGCTGTCAAATCCGACGATTTCGACAAGAGGCTCGAAGAGCGTGTCAAGTGTCTGGCCAAGAAGAACGGAGCATCCGACTATGAGCAATTATGGCTTACGCTTGTTCATTGTCTTCTGCCCAACCACGAACGGCAAGTCTTGCCGGATGTTTTTGCTCTTCCTGAGTCAGGCCCCACCGCTCGACAAGCAAAGAGGCTATTCACCGAGGCGTTCCCAAAGTATTGGCTGGGGCGCGTTCAGTCCGGTCAGATTGGCGACTCAGAATTCGGACAAGCGATTCAAAAATGGCACGGCGCGCAACTTGATTACGGTGTTGTGAAGGAAAAATGCGTAGAATGGGAAGAAAAGAAGTTATTACATAGCTTCTTTGAGTTCATTATCCATAACAACGTGCAGTATTCCATCCAACTACCAGTTGCGGCCAACATCCTCAAGTTCATTGCCGAGACGTGCGCGCAGTTGCGTGGGCAGCCGCATCACCTTCAACATACGGACCTCTCAACAGAGTTTGGCACCGCCGTGGAGATCACAACGAGTTTCGTGAGACGCATGACTCAGTCTCATGACGAACGTTTCGACCTTCTGTCACCCTTCATTCAACAAGGCAAGAGTCTTCCTTTTGCCATTCAGATCATCGCGGAGCTAGATGAACGGGCTACCGACGTGGACCCTGAGGCACGTCCCATATCCACCAGATTGAAAGCGACGCTCCGAGAGCGAGTCCAGGAGAGGTCTGAGGTCGTGGAGTTCATCGACTACTTCCGTAGTCCGACGGACCCTAAGCAATGGCAGCTGCCCGAACTCAAGAGGTATTGGAAGGACCTGAAGGAGCTTCAGGATTACGCCACGGCTGAGCTTTCAAAGAAGGAAAGGCTCT
>CAZKNE010000145.1:0-5902 GCA_964554005.1 uncultured bacterium
GTCTTCTGAAGATGAGGCGCAAGCTGCCGGAAGTACGATCGATCGACCTCGGTGTCTGTTGAGAGCACAACCACTTGAGAAGCAGCGTTTGGGAAATAATCCGTGACGATTCGGTGCCTATGCTTGCTGTCGAGCCTCGAGAGTGGAGTGTCGATGACGACGGGAAGCTTCAGCTCGGAAGTCTGAGCCAGTCCCCAAAGCAGCGAAATCGCGAATACCTCCTTCTCACCCGCGGAGAGATTATGCTTCGCAACCTCCTGTCCCGAGACGTTCTTGATGGTAATCTGATAAGATTCTGGGTCTATCTCAACGCGTTCTATTAGATCGCCCTTGCTTGCCAACTTGCGATACATCTGAAAAACCCGTTCCTGCAACATTGCCACCTTGCTTCTGCGCAGCAGATCAACATATTCAACAAGAAGATCAATAAGAGCTTGGCACTGTTTGAGGAATGCCTCTTGTTCCCTTGCGGCAGAAAGGTCTGTGTAAAGCGTATCTAACTTCCGGTGCTGGTCGTCGATCTGTTTCTCTATGTCCCGACATTCATCAATGTAACGGCTCTCCTGGTCCCGCGTCATCCCCAATTGAGCCGAATAGCTCTCGATCTCTGATTGAAGCTTATCGAATGCTCCTTTGTCCTGATCGGCCACCGAGGCCTTCTGGATCTGCTCCTTGACGTTATCCAGATCGAAAGCGAGGTCTGCCTTTCCCCTCAGAAGCGACCTAAACTGGACTGGCCTACTTCTTTCGATCTCATCCAGACGGTGCAAAACGCCAGTCGTGTCTGCTGCAGACAGCTGAAGGAGTTCCGGGTGCCCCCCCGGCTGCACCTGCTCATCAGGAAGGTCGCGAATAACTGTGAGCACTCGCTTGCGGAGCTCATCCTTCGCCGATTCGGACATCTCGTCATGACAGCAGACCGTTTCGGGACATGCCGCGGCCTCAACAATCGCGACGGCAAGCGCGTCTGCCTCGTCCCGAACTGCGGCGCTTCTCGTAGCCCTCTGTTCGGCATCCATCTGTGCCCGCAATTTGGGGAAATAACTGACCAGAAAGGATAATGGAAGCACATGTTCCACGAAATCTCGGACATCCTTATCGATCTGGTTGAGCTGGTTCTCCAAACGCAGCTCCTGTCGCATCAGGTCGTCGCGCTTCTTCGCGTCCTTCTGATCAGGAGAAAACATCTCCGAGAACGCTGTCTTGACTTTGCTAAGGTCAGCCTCGAAATCGCGGATGTCGCTTCTTGCACGCTCGACGAGTTCGTTTTTCTTGGCGAGTTTGGCCGTCAGCACGTCAAGCTGCTTTCTCTCAACAGCTATGTCTTTTTCTGAGGTGGGAGGTCTCTTATCTCGCCCTTCCTTTTGGATTTTCTTGAGGTCCTTGATCAGTTTCCGTATCACGCCAATCCCCAAGACTGCTTCCATAGAGTCCTTTAGGGTCCGTTCAGAGTGCTCATCTGCCACCATCTCTTGAATCTTCTCCCCATCGAAAAAAAAGAACTGAGCGACTGTCTCCGGAATCATGGAGTCGCGCATATCAGCCCAGCGCGACTCGGTCATTCTAGACATCTTTTTTGGCCCGATAAGCACAGTGAGATCCTCAACGAGCTCATCGGGGCTTGGAGGGGGGAAGAGACCGTGCGCCGTCCAGCTTCTCTTGACGACGAACTCATCAGAAACCTCATCGATCTGAAAAGCAAGTTGTATGGCGCACCTAACGTTCCGCTTGTTTATCTGATTACGGTTTATGCGCTCGCGGATTACGCCCTTCTTCTCACCATAAAGGCAGATGTTGATCGCCTCCAAGATCGCTGTCTTGCCCGCGCCGTTCATCCCGCCGATCAAGAAGATGTTTCTGCCCTGCTCGGCACGCCCCGCCCTGAAGTCGATCTCGGTCGATTCCTGAAACGACTTGTAATTCTCTATGACAAGCTTAAGTAATCGCATCAGTTATCCTTGTCAGCCAACTCCCAGATGCCTCTCGGCGAATCACTCCTCAGAAGCCTATCGCTCAGCATGTCGCACCGCCACCCTCAGATGCTACTATAGTATCAGTTGTTCTCACTGTCAGCTCGTCCTCGCTGTGACCAAGATGCGACAGTATCTGCTTGCATTTCAGAACGATGCCGTCGGCGCTCCAATTGCACTCCACAAATAAGTCTGTCCCCTCGATTTTCTTCGGACTGGTCATCCCTTCCGGCGTGCGGCCGAAGAGGGGTCTCTTTCCACCTCTTATCAGAACAGCACTCTCGGCTTTCTCAGAGCGGCCGGACAAAACTACGCTGCAGACTTTGGACAACACATCCTGCCAATTCCGGACTGGATAACGTTCGCCCTTGAACACGAGCTCTCGCGGCTTCTTGTAGGCGAAAGAACCGGGTCTCCTAAAGGTTGAGTCCGGCGCAGTTGCTCTGCGGCGTTTACGCTTGCGTTGTGCGCTGCCAGACAATCCTGATCCTTCCAATCTACGCGTTATTCCTGCCAGGGATTTGCCTATTTCAACTGCCGCCTCCCGCGCTTGGTCAACTTCGCCTAATTCGGAGACCAAAGATGTTCTGAGGTGGCGTAACGTATCGGGGACAGGGACCCCTTTGTTCTCTAGTTGGTGTATGGATCGAGAGATCTCTTTCAATTGGGCTGTTTTTGCGTCTGAGTCGGGCACGGACTTAGCTATCTCTGCAAGCTCGTCGATTGCTGCAGTCAGAAGCTCCATGGCTTCCAGTGCTTTGGCCTTGAGCTCCGACAGACTGCGTTCGGTGCTCATCAGGCCTCGCTGTCTCTCGCATCAGTGCTGTCACGAATACATCGACGGAGCTCGTCATAAATGCCGTGCCTTCGCTCCATGTGCTGAGACCGCTTCTCGATTTCAATGAGATCTTTGACAAGCTTCGGCTTTGCGCCATATTTCTGGCACAAATCCTCAAGCAGATGTTTTTCATCAGGCGCTAATGTGTCATTCATATCTATTACTCCAGTTTTAATAATGCTTAATGGATTATCACAACCTTTTCAAGGACTTTTTATAATTCACGGCAGCTGTCTGAACCTTCGCGATATGGTGGAAGCTCCAAGAGTACCTAAAAAGCGTTTAATTCTCCCGCAATCATCCTTCGCTTCCTCGCCTCGATGAAGAAGCTGGGGCTTGCCTGCAAGTAGGAGAGGCACTACATCGCCTCCGGGGAGGAGACACCGATCAGCGCGAGGCCGTTGGCGATGACCTGGCGGACGGCGGCGGAGAGGGCCAGGCGGGCGCTTGTCAGCGCGGGGTCGTCGGTCAGGACCTTCGTCTTGTTGTAGTAGCTGTGGAAATCGGACGCGAGGTCGATTAGAAAGTAGCAGACGTTGTGCGGCTCGAGCTTGGCGGCGGAGCGTTCGACCATCTCAGTGAACCGACAGAGTCGCTTTGCGATGCGGACCTCGTCCGAATCAAGCAACGACAGGTCGGCGGCGCGGAGGGCATCGTTGTATTCCACGCCCTTCTCGGCGGCCTTCTTGAAGATGCTGCAAACCCGCGCGTGGGCGTACTGCACGTAATAGACGGGATTTTCGGGCGTCTCCTTCTTGGCGAGGTCCATGTCGAAGTCCAGGTGGGATGAGGCGCCTCGCAGAAGGAAGAAGAACCGTGCAGCGTCCTTGCCGACGTCCGCCAAGAGCTCGGCCATCGAGATGAACTCGCCCGCCCGCTTCGACATAGCGAGCGCCTCGCCATCCTTCAGCAGCCTGATGTGGCCAGATATGATTATCGTCAGCCTCTTGGGATCGTAGCCCATCGCCTCGACGCCGCCGAGAAGCCCCGGCACCTGACCCTGGTGGTCGGGCCCGAGAATATCGACAAGAAAATCGAAGCCGCGCTCGTACTTGTCTCTGTGGTAGGCCAGATCGCCGAGCAGATACGTCGCCTCGCCATCCTTCTTGACGAGGACGCGGTCGCGCTTGTCGCCATAGTCGGTCGCCCTGAACCACTTGGCGCCCTCAGACTTAAATACCTTTCCGCCATCATCGATAATGGCCATGACCTGCTGGAGTGCGCCCTTGTCACGCAGCTTGCGGTCGCTGAACCAGACGTCGAACTGCACGCCGTAGTCGAGGAGCGTCCGGCGCTGAAGTCCTATCATCTTGCCAAGCGCAGTCGCGTTGAATCGGTTGAAGACTGCCTCGTCGTTCATGCCCTCGAACTCGCGCCCGTGCTTCTCGTATATCAAACGCGCAACGTCCTCGATGTAATCGCCCATGTAGCCGTTTTCGGGGAAGGGATAATCGCGACCGATGAGAGCCATGTATCGGGAGGCGACCGACTGCCCGAAAAGTAGGGACTGATTGCCGGCGTCATTGACGTAGTACTCCCGCTCAACGGTGTGGCCCGTGGCCTGAAGCAGATTCGCCATCGAATCGCCCAGCGCGGCAGCCCGTGCGCTGACGACATTCAGCGGCCCGACGGGATTTGCGCTCACGAACTCGAGCTGGACTGTTCGAGGCGCGTTGGATTGCTGTTTCCCATATTCAGAACGCTCGGTCAGTATCGTGCGGATGGAGCGGTGCCACCACTCGTCCTTCAGGAAAATATTGATGAAGCCGGGCCCGGCTACCTGAAGCCGCCTGATGATTCCTTGTTTCTCGCCGATGTTGGCCACAATCGCGTCGGCAAGTTGCCTCGGATTTGCACCCAGTCGCTTGGCCAGGACCATGGCGATGTTGCAGCTGTAATCGCCCAGGTCTTCCGACTTAGGGACGCCGAAGGTCAGCAGCAACCCTTCTGGCAGCTGCCACCCATGCTCCTTAGCCGCCACGGTTAGTGCATCTACGAATGCTGATCTCAGAATGTCCCGTATCATCACCGCATCATTGTATATCTGCACCCGCCGCCTGCAAGCCGGTTGTGTGGATTTGTCCGGAGGTCAACGGGGCACAAGGGCGGCACAGCCACGAATGAACACGAATAAAGTGAGGGCAAGCCGTGGACGAAGCATGGACCACGAGGCGGAAAGAGAGGCGGCAATGGGGCATTGATTACTCCCGGTCGCCGTGATCAGCGTTCCCCAGCGACTCCAGGGCCTTCTTTATCTCCGGCCTGTTTGGATTGAGGCGGGCGGCCTCGTTTAGATGGCGCCTGGCTAGTTCGACATCGCCGAATCTGGCCTCGAGTTGTCCGAGGTTAAAAAGAGCCATTGCCGAATCTGGATGTGATGCGACAGCCTTCTGGTAGGCCACCCTTGCGCCGGCGATGTCGCCACGGCTCTGGAGGAGCTGGCCCAGCTGCACGAGGCACAGCAGGTCCTCGGGCGCCAGCTTGAGTCCTGCCTCTAGCACCTGCCGCGACTCGTCTGAATCGCCTGTTGAGCGCAGCGCGGCTGCGAGCGCGGAGAAGTATATGGCCTGCGGCGACTTGGCATGGGTGGCCTCGCGAAACAGGCGGATTGCGGCGGGGATGTCCCCCTTGGCGTGGGCGATGGAGGCCATGATGAAGATCGGGAAGCTCTCCTTGGGGGCGAGCTCGTGCGCCTTTTGGGCGAAGGCCGACGCGTCGCTGAGGTCCCCATGGCCGAGGCAGTGGGCGGCATAATCAGCATAGACCACGGCAGGTTTGTGGACCTGGATTGGCAAGAAGGGTAGCATAGCGAGAACAGCAAGGAGGATAGCCGGCTTGATCAGCCTTGCACGGGGCGCTCTGGTGAGTTGTTCCAGCCACCATGAGACCGCGGCGCTGGAGAAGACGAGCAGGAGCGGCACGAGCGGGATTCGGTATCGGGCGACAACAAAGAAGACCGATATGGAGAGAACATAGAGGACGACAAAAGTGCCGAGTAGTCGCTGGGGACCTGGTCTTGCGAAGCCAAGGATGAGGCCAAAAAGGGCAAGCGGCGTGATGATGGCAAAAGAGACGGGCAAGATTTTCAGAACTG
>CAZKNE010000146.1:0-5876 GCA_964554005.1 uncultured bacterium
ACAGCGATCGCCAGACCGCTGTGCTGAAAAGATATGTCCTCCACGAAGCCTTTGTACCAGTGTGCAAACTCGTCGGTCCTGCATAGCCCGTTAATGTCATCCAAGACGATGAACAACCCGTTTGTCTGTTCCTTGATTTTCTGCACAGTGTTTGAGAGAGCCTCAGGGAAATGTGAGATGAGATGCGTGAGCTTGTCGCTCGGGGGCTTGAAGCTAAGCGATACGCCAAAAAGGCCTATTTGACTGATGTATTCCCCGAAGAGGCTCTTGACGCTTGCCAGCCAGTGTCTTTGGTTTGCGGCGTTCAAGATGCCCTCAAAAACCTTGCGGACTAGCTCTTCAAGGGTGGTTACCCCGGCCAGGTTGATGTGCACAGGTAATAGGCCAACTTTGATCTGAGCCACATGGCCGAGGTACCGCGCCAGAGACGTTTTGCCTATGCCCCTTTCGCCGACCAGGAAGACGTGCTCTTGTCTGCCAGAAGCAGCCTGTCTGATATATCGAAGCACTCCCTTAATAATATCCTCACGACCCACGAATAGGTCGTTGGGCACCGGGCTACCAGGTGTGAACGGGCTTTCTTGCTTCATAGCGCCATCTCCTTCTTATTTTCGCAGGCAGATGAGATAGGACTTGAGCACCTAAACACCGAAGAGAGGAAGAGCGGTTCACGGCATCAGGCAGCCGGTATCGCCGGAGGTCATGTCAATGCCCACGCCCGTCTCATCCGCAACCCAGCACCTGTTGTTTCCCTTCGTTGTGTAGGCATCTATGCCATCGGCGTCGATGAATATGCCAAGCGGCCGGCGAAGCCCGTGGTCGTAGCCCGCCGCGTAGCCGAGGCAGGTCCCGTCCCTTTGGCTATAGACGTCGTTGCCACCGTTGTCTATCAGGATGCCGAGGCCGTCGCCCCCGTGGCCCATCATGTACCAACCCCTAGCGGAATAGTAATCGTCGCCCATCACGTCAACCACAATGCCGACCGAGGCGTCCAATCCGTGGCCGATGCCGACGCCCCAGCCCCAGTATTCGTCGTCTCCCGCCTCGTCAACGAGAATACCGACGCTGTTGTGGATTCCTGCTCCTGTTGAGTAGCGCCTCGCCACATAAGTGTCGTTGCCGGACTTATCGTCTAGAATACCTGTCGAGAACCAGTAGCTAGAGCCTTGAGCGAAGTAGTCGCCGAGATAGTAGTCATTGCCAGCGCCATCCGTGAGAATGCCGATGCCGCCAGCGCCTTGCCAACCCTCTTGATCACGTCGCGGACCGAATCCGAAGCCCTGACCCATGCAGACGTAGCGTTCCTGGCCGGCCGTGCCCTCTCTGAAATCGACATCGGTGCCACCGATGAAGTAGTAATCATCGCCCTCCCTGTCGCGAAGGACGCCTGAGCCAAACGTGAACCCGAAGCCCTGGCTGTACTCGGGCGAGAAGTAGATGTCGTTGCCCGATTCGTTGCTAAGGACCGCGACGCCACAGGCCGCAGCGCCCTGGGACATCTCCTTGCCCAGAAAGATGTCATTACCAGAGATGTCCTGAAGAACACCGATACCGAATGTGGAGGCGCCCTGGCAGTGGTTCTGCGCGATATACGTGTCATCCCCGAAAGCGTCTATCAGAACGCCGATCCCGAAGAGCCCCCATCCCTGGCAGCCATCGCTGGTCGAGTCGTAAGTGTCGTCCCCTGTGAGGTCGATGCTGACTGAAATCGGAGTATCATCCCCGGCCGCGCCCGCCGTTCGGCCACCATAGAAATCGTTGCCGCCAATATCGACTAAAAGCGCATTCCTCTCGCGCACGCCGTTCGTGGTGCTGTTGAAGAGGTTATCCGCGGCTCCACCCACCATGACGAAGCCGATAGGAGTGTCGAACCTGAAGAGAATCTCATCCATCGACGAGTCATAGACACTCGCGAAGTAGTCCTCGGCGCGCCTGAGGCCGGACAGAAGTGTAGCGCCAGCATTCAAGAGCTGCTCGAAGTCAACGTGGTCAAGCCATTCGTCAAACACGCCGCTCAGGAACGAGCCGTTGTAGTAGCAGAGCGCGTAGGCGTTCAGGACATTGCTGCAAATCTGGCTCCTCATGTTGGGCGTAACTGCGGCAAAAGCGCTGTCCAGCTTAGCGGAGGCGTCGTTCATCGCAAAGAGAATCATGGCCATCGCCTTGCGCAACTCCAAAGAGAGGTGACCGGCCTGTGCGGCGAGTTCATCGCGTTGGGGCTGGGTCAGCGACTGGCTGTGGCTGGAGTAAATCTCAGCGATGGCATCCTGAAGAGGTGTGTCCGACAGGAAGTGATCGTAATGCACCGGCAGAATCGAGGGCCCCAGAGGTGACGCGGCCGTCAGGACGTATTCCTGAGGCTCCTGGTCCGCGAAAAGCATCTGATCAGTAAGGTCCTTTGCAAAGGGTGGCCCAGCAAAAGCGTCGTTAAGGATATCTTCCGTTATGCCCAGGACGCATTTCTCGATATAGGGATATGGGCGATAATAGACCTCTGTTGGCCTATCGAGAGATTTGCGGCTCATACACATCATCTTGAGAGCCATATCGACCGCGTTGGGCTCAGACACGGGCAGACGGCGCCCGCGAACTAGGCCTCTCCGGCCGATAACTGCCGGGCCCCACGAGTGGCGCAGAGGAGAAGATGCCTGAACACAAGAGTCGCCAATTGGCTCGCACGCCGGAGCGGACATCGAGCGTCCACCCGTGTCAACCGCAAAGAGCACGCCTCCGCAGTTTCCGAAGTAGGCTACACCGTCGTCTGTCATTGTGATGCCGCCCAAGATTGGCTTGCCGGTCAATGCAGTCCCGTCGATCTCAACGCCCGTATCGAAAGACCACTGCCGAATCGAGTCCTGCCTCAACCCATAGGCTTTGTGGTCGCTTGTGCTGAAGTATATCTTGTCGTCCGGGCCCAGCGTTGGCGCGCCTGAGATAATCTCGATCGCCGGGATTGTGAATCTCCACTTTTCGGTTCCAAGTGCAGCGTCAACGCAGAATAGAACGCCGGCATTGCTCCCGAAAAAGACCTTCGTGCCTGCAACAAGTGGCGAGGAGAAAATAGCGTCTTCGGTATCGAACCTCCAGTTTAGGGCACCAGAAGGATTGACCGCATAGAGAGACCCATCGATTCCGCCGGCGTAGATGGTGTCGTCGTTCCCCACACTGAAGGCGCGAGTGAGCCAAGTATCAGTCTCGTATCTCGAGAGCTCGTTCAAACTCTGATCAAGGACATAGACCACACCATCATAAGAGGAGAATGCGAGCCTGCCGTCGGAGAGGAACGTCGGCCTGCTATCGACCCAGCCGCCCGTCTCAAATCGAGCCATGAGGCTGCCTGCTGAGCTGAGTTTATACAGATAGAAGTCGTCCGAGCCGAAGTAGATGTTCCCCTCAAGATCGATCGATGCCGTGGAGAGGATAGGCCCGCCCGTAGCATAGCTGAAGACAAGGCCGCCCTCCTTGTCGAGGCAGTAAAGGGCGCCGTCAACCGCTCCGAAGATGATCCTATTCTGGTTATCGAAAATGGCGTCTGCGAGAATCGGCGAGCCAACCTCAAACCGCCATAGTTCGCTGCCCGAGGCGTCAACAGCGTAGAAGTTGCCGTCCCCAGAGCCAAAATATACCGAGCCTGAGGCGTCAACGAGCGGCTTGCAGACGATCCAGTTGCCAGCCTTGAAATACCAGACGACGTCGGCGGGGTCGAGAGTTAGAGGGGGCTCCTGCTCGAAGCCTGCATCTAGCTCAGATATAACCTCGTTCCAATCAATGTCTGCTAAAAGGTCTTGGGCACCCTGTTGCCCCAGCAGGGGGCCGCTTGCCTGAGGCGCCCGAAACTCGCCAACTTGCGCGGGCTGGGCAAGAGAAACCCCAAGCGGCAAGAGAACCAACAACACACCTACCAGCACTCGATTTCTGATCATCGGCTCATTCCTCCATTGTGATAAGCTAATCGTTGAAGCGCCAGCCTCGCGCGCTGGTTATTGAGAAATCAGCCCTCGCTATACCTGTGGATGTCACGGCCGCCGTGCAATGTGCAAGGGAGCTACGGCACAACGGTAATCGCGGGGAACTGAGTGCTCGCATGTCCCTCTTTGTCAACCGCCAGTATGTAGTTCTCCAGAGCGATCGGCTCGACACCAGGGTTGATTTGAATGCTGTAGTAGTAGAGCACAGCATCCTTGTAGAGACCATAAATCCCGTAAGGCGTAATATCGACGCCTTGCGACACGCCAAGGGGATGATACTTCCATGTTACCGAGGCGATGTCGTAGATGCCATCGGGGTCGGCCACGAGCGCCGCAACGCACAGTCGCCCACCGGCCTCGTACGTTACCCTGCTGTACGGATTGCCGGCCATGAGGACCATTGGTGCTGAGTCGCCGGCCGCGAGTGTCCATTCGGCGCCCTCGATCGACATGTCGCGAGTTCTCCGCCAGTCTGGCGCGAAGTTTGTTGGCAGATGGCCTTCTTTAGTTATGAAGAAGTTGGGCCACATCTGGCTCCTGTTGCCGACCGCATCCTCCGCTATGAGCTGAAGAGCGTAGGCCCTGGCCGCGTCGATGTAAGATGCGGGAATTACGAACTCACTGGAGAAGATCATCGCATTTGCTACGTCGTCGTAGCCCGCTCGCTCCAGCGTCCATCCCAGGTCGATGCCCTCATAGAGAACCCAGACATTCACAACGTTGTTCTCAGGATCGGTAACAAGCGCTCGCACCGTCAGCACACTGTCAGCTGATGCGGAGACCTCGCTGTCCATATAGCCGGCAATGAGGATGTTGGGCTCGTCGAACGATGGATAGATGTCTCTCTGGAGGGCATACATCACACCGTCCCAGCAGCCTACGTAAAGTGTTCTGTCCGGGCCTATGGCCGCCGTGGGCCGTATCCAGTATTCGCCCTTCTGGGGAGACTGATCGCTGCCGGTCGGGATGAACATCCTGCCTATGATGACCCCGTCCGCCGAGAGCGAGAAGACCGTGTTGTCCCCCGTAATCGTGTAGATATTGCCGTCTGCATCGAGCATCGGAGACGACTGAACCCAGCTGCCCAACGTGATTCCCTGCAAATTCGGGTCTTCCGTAAAGCCCGATTCACGCCCGTTAGGCATAACTGAGAAGAGCTTCCCAACAGGTTGCTCTTGGCCGGGGCCGTCGTAGAACGTCCCGCAATAGATGTCGCCGTAGATGCCGATTGCCGGTGAGGAGTGGACCCACGTCCCAACCGAGCGACTCCAAAGCAGAGCGCCGTCGGGGGTGAAGGCATAGAGCCGATTATCAGGGTTATCTGAGCCAATATAGATATTCCCGTTGCCGCCAACAGCGGGCGAGGCATGCACGGGGCCTCCGAGATACCGGCGCCAGACCAGATACCCGTTCGCCCCGTCGATTGCGTAGAGGTAGTGGTCGTCCGAGCCGCAATAGACGATCTTGCCATCCACGCTGACGGCGGGTGAAGAAGAAATCCAGCTGCCCGTGCGATAAGTCCAGATCACTTTGCCTGATTGGCTCACGCCATAGATGCAGCCGTCGTGCGAGCCGATATAGACCATCACGCCGTCATGCCTTCCATTGCGATTTGTGTCTATGTAAGGCTCAGGAAAGTCGCAGTCGAAGCGGCCGTTGTGATTGAGGTCCTGATATGGTTCCTCGCTGCCCGGGTTCCACTGAAGGTCCTGAAAAACGTCCAGGAACGGCTCGCCGGCATCGTGCCAGTTGTTCCCATTTAGATCACAGAAAGGCTCCTGAACATCAACGACGGGCGAGGAAGTTATCTTGCCTCCGGTTGCGACCGACCATTTCACCCTGACCCTGTCCCACTTGCCGTTTCCGTTCCAGTCAATGAAGGTCTCACCATCAGTGTATTTGCCATTG
>CAZKNE010000147.1:0-5865 GCA_964554005.1 uncultured bacterium
GAGACGAGCAGGTCGGGGTTGACATATACATCTCGACGTCGAGCGCTGGCGGAGGTCTTCAGATGATGGTGGCCGGTGTGGTCAAGAGCATGACGGTGGAATCGGCTGAGCGTGCGGCGCTTGGAGCCGGGGCGATCGTCATGGACGCCATCGCCTCGAACGACGGACGCAGGCCTCATGAGAAGATCGAGCGGATACGCCAGCTTCGGCCGGACATGATCTTGCTTTCGGGCGGGATTGACGGCGGGACGGTCTCACATGTGGTAGAGATTGCAGAGCTCATCGCGGCGGCTGATCCGAAGCCTCGGCTTGGGATGTCATATCGATTGCCTGTTATCTATGCCGGCAACAAGGACGCAGCGGGCGAGATAACTCAGCGCCTCGGCGAAAAGACGGACCTTTCGGTCGTCGATAACCTTCGGCCGGTGCTGGAGCGAGAGAACCTCATCCCCGCTCGGAACAAGATCCACGATCTCTTTATGGAACATGTAATGGCACAGGCTCCGGGCTACAAGAAGCTCACGAGCTGGACTCATGCTCCGATCATGCCGACGCCGGGCGCGGTGGGGAAGATAATTGAGACGATAGCGAAGCTCGAGAATATCCAGGTCGTTGGCGTTGACATCGGCGGCGCTACGACGGACATTTTCTCGGTGTTTTCGGGCGTTTTCAACCGAACCGTTTCCGCCAACCTCGGCCTGAGTTACAGCGTGTCAAACGTTCTGGCTGAGGCGGGTATTGAGAATGTGATGCGGTGGATTCCGTTCGATTTGGACGAAAGAGACCTAAGGAATCGGATCAAGAACAAGATGATCCGCCCGACAACGATACCTCAGAGCCTTCAGGAGCTAATCATCGAGCAGGCGATCGCCAGAGAGGCGCTGCGACTTGCTTTCGAGCACCATAAGTCGCTTGCGGTCGGCCTGAAAGGTGTTCAGCAGGAACGGACGATCTCCGACGCTTTTGCACAATCTCGGACGGGCGCGACGCTGGTAGATATGATGGGTTTGGATATGCTCGTCGGCAGCGGAGGCATCCTGTCTCACGCGCCTCGTCGGCATCAGGCGGCACTAATGACGATTGACGCGTTTCAGCCGGAGGGGATCACACGACTTGCCGTCGATAGCATTTTCATGATGCCGCAGCTGGGTGTTTTATCCACGTTGCATGAGAAGGCGGCGACTGAGGTCTTCAATAAGGACTGTTTGATTCATCTTGGCACGTGCATAGCAGCGACGGGCACAGGCAAACCTGGGACTCCATGTATGCAGGTTTCGGCTGACCTGCCGGGCGGGGAGCATAGGGAGGTCTCGCTCAGTCTGGGCGAGATGTATCTACTGAAGGCGGCTGTCGGCGAAGCAGCTCAAGTGAAGGTAAGTCCTCACAAGGGATTTGACGTCGGTGCGGGGCCTGGCAAGTCGCTCACGGCCACGGTTAGTGGCGGCGTTGTCGGCATCATCCTCGATGCTCGGGGCAGGCCTATTGTACTGCCTGAGAACAAGTCAGAGAGGGTGCGAAAGCTTCAGGAATGGCAGAAAGCGCTCTCAGTATATCCAGAATACTCTTTCTAAGGCAGTAAGGGAGTAACGTTTTGACTCACGCATATACACCGGGGCTCAAAGTAGTCGAGAAAACAATCATAAGGAAACGGCGCATCCTTCCGCTGAAGGGCGAGGTCCTGGTCCAGAAGGGGCAAGTTGTTAAGGCGGAGGACGTGGTTGCCAAGACTGACCTTCCTGGTAACGTCTATCCGGTGAACGTCGCCAACATCTTGGGTGTTCTCCCGGACGACCTAGAACGCTTCATGCTTATCAAACAAGGAGGAAGGTCCAAAAAGGGCGAGCCAATCGCGATGTCCAAAGGTTTTTTTGGCCTGTTCAAATCAGTTTGCGACTCTCCGGCCGACGGAACGATAGAGAACATCTCTAAGATAACGGGCCAGGTTCTGGTTCGCGGGGCGCCGATGCCAGTCTCGGTAGATGCCTACATCGACGGCACTGTTGTCGAGGTGATCGAGCAGGAGGGCGTCGTGCTCGAGACACAAGGCGCCTTTGTGCAGGGGATTTTTGGCATAGGCGGAGAGGCTTGTGGGACTATTCGGATGGTCTGCGATTCGCCTGGGGCTTTGATGGACAGAAGCTCCATCCCGGACGACTGCAAGGGCCAGATACTTGTGGGCGGCTCGCTCGTAACCAGCGATGCGATAAAGCGCGTCATTGAGCTCGGGGCGTTTGGCATAGTGGTTGGTGGCCTGGCCGATCAGGACTTGCGGGACTTCCTGGGATACGACATAGGTGTTGCGATAACCGGCTCGGAGCAGCTGGGAGCAACGCTGGTCATCACAGAGGGATTTGGCAAGATCAACATGGCGGAGAGGACGTTTGGGGTATTCAAGTCGAACGAGGGAAGGCGTGCCTCGATCAATGGTGCCACGCAGATTCGCGCAGGCGTGTTGCGGCCTGAGGTCGTGATACCTCGCGACTTGGGCAACTTCAAGCAGCCTGATGCTGGTGAGGCGGCCTCGGTGGGTTTAGAGATTGGTAGCGAGATCAGGGTGATCCGGGAGCCCTATTTTGGCCGGCTTGGTAAGGTCATTGGCCTGCCGCCGGAGCTCAGGAAATTAGAGACAGAGTCGAAAGTCAGAGTTCTTGAGGTGAAGCTCGATGATGGCGAAAAGACAGTTCTTCCGCGAGCTAACGTGGAGATGATCGAGCACTAAAGGCGGTCGCCCGAGAGGGGGCGATATGCGCTGCCCGCCCTCGACTCGCCGGGATGTTGGGGCCCGCAGTGTTGCAGTAGGTTTGTTCCAAGCCATCTATCCTTCTTGCTACACGATCCCATTGTCAACAAGCATCTTGTGCCAGGAGGACCTGAGCTCACCCAGTATGCGCATTATCTCGTCAAAGCTTGCCCCGTCCTCTTTCTCGATCTGGGCCTCACGGGCAAGCTTGCTCATGTAGCTATACAAAAATAGGAAGCTATTAACCTCCTTGTGCCCAGCTTCGACCGTCAGCGAGCTCATAAGGCCGGATAGGACGCAGAGAAGCTTTCCGCGATACTTGTAGGCGTCGCGAATGTTACCCTCGAGCATTTTCTTCTTGGCTAGCCCGGCAGCCTTGAGCCCCCCCTCGTAAAACATCAGTATTACGCGAGGGCCGCTCGCGGTCTTGATCTTAACAGAATGATAGGCCTTCTCCGCGTGTAGCCTTTTGTTCACGCTGCTACCTCAGATTGCCGGCTAACAAGTATGCAAAGGGCAGGATGCGCAGGAGACGCACCCCGCCCGCTGTTAATTCTCGTTACTCGTTACTTGAGTGGATTTGCGCTTAAATCTTTAGAACGGAGAGCGGCAATTGCATCTGCTGATTTGCGTGCACGAACATCGTCAGCGCGGCCTGCTGCTGGACGGTCTGTCTGGTGAGGTTGAGCTGCTCCTCGATGATGTCTGCGTTCACAATTCGGTCTCTGGCTGCCGTGTTGTTCTCGACCATTGTCGCAAGTGAACTATCCCTGATGTTTAGCCTCTGCGACGTGGAACCCAGGAGTGTCTCGAAAGCCTCTACAATTGAGATCGCTCTGTCGATGTGCGAAACCGAGGTCGCAGAAGCATTCGCTGTTTCCAAGCTGATACCGTCTGCACCTATCACGCCCGAAGTGTCCGGACTTGTGATCGTGGCCGCCTCAACGTTTAGCGAGAAGCTATCGCCCTCCACGAAATCGTTCGTGTAGCCCATCTGGTCATAGTCGCTGAACTGCATTGTGACCCCAGAATCCCACGAGCCATTCTTGATCTCGGCTTTGCCAGTGGAGTCAAGCGAGAGCGTGCCGGTCTGCTGGGAACCGTCCGCACCTGTGAACGTAAAGGATGCGGTCAGCTGGTCTTGTCCCGATATTACCGTCGCGTTCCCTGAACCGGTTAGGTTGATCTGTATCTTACCATCCACCGGTCCGACGTAGGCGCTTCCAGCGGTTGAGGCAGCGTTGCCAGTTGAGCCTTTGCTCCGGAACGCTTCCGTCGCATGAATGACTGATGCAGTGGTGCCGAAGGTGACCCTGTCCCCGACCGCGTAGTCCACCGAATTACCGCTTGGCTCAAGCTGGAACTTGATGCCAGCATCCGAGTAAGCTGACCCGACAACACCTGTTGCCTCGGGCGGCTCATACGTCGTGTTGCTCGTTACATTGTAGGTGCCCGCGCTGGTAAACTCGATCGTCCAATCCCCTGTCCGCACCTCGCTGTAATCCGTTATGTAGGCGTTTCGGCCGTCAGCGTCAGTTTCCCAAGTAACCTCAGCCGCATCACCGGTCGCCCCGACGCCAGTCTCACGGGCATAGAAGCTCTGGTCGATCTTGATCGAGGTGATGTCTCCGGGGCTCGGACCAGTCTGGAAATTGAAGAGCCCGGCACCATTGAGCAGCTGCCTTCCGCCCCACGTTGTCTGCCTCACCGTATCATCGATCTCTTTCATCTGCTCAACGATCGTCTTGCTCAGAGCCGAGCGCTCCGGCCCTGATTTGGTTGAGTCGGACGCCGTAAGCGCAGTGGCGCGCATTGCGCCAAGAAGGTCCTTGATGCCTTTCAGGCCACCCTCAGCCACCGACACGAGGTTACTCGCGTTGCCGACATTGACCTTCGCCGTTGAGAGCCCGGATATGGTTTTGTTCATCATCTCCGAGATCACATAATCAGCAGGGTTGTCCGATGCCTTCGCTACTTTCAGACCACTGGAGATTCTCTTCTCTGTTTCACTGATGTCCTTGGACAAAAGCGAAAGCAGGTGCTGAATGCCGACTGCTTGTGTCTCTACAGTCACAACAATTCCTCCGTGTTTGTCATCATCTCATCCATTGAACGTTCTAGTTCGCTGCCATAAGTTAGTGCCGCCGTTGATTTAAGCAGCAACCGTGCCATTCTATCAGATTATTGTGGTTGGATGTGCCTAATCGGCGTTTGGGAAGGGGCTTCAGAAAAGCTACGTGGGATGACTCTATCGCCAGCGCACAAAAGACATCAGGCCAACGCACTAGAATAGACGGCAGGTTTTTCCGGCAGAGCAGGCTCATTCGGGTCCCAAGAGCTCCGCCCCGGCGCTTTGTTGGTGTTGGCGGTTGGGCTTATTCCCGCTTACTTAGCGACAGAGTCGTTCAGAGGGAAATAATTTCCGCCCCTTGGGTGCTGTCGTTGTGAAGGACGGGTTGAAGTGGGGTTCTCGTGCACCGTGAAGGCACAACTGATCGGGCACCTAGACAGATACCGAAAAACGGCGATAAGGGGGCCGCGGCGCTTTCGCACCAATCAGCCCCCTTCGCCTTGCAATGGGGATGGATGAGGGCTTAGTTTAAGCCGTCTTATTGAGAACTACCCCTTGCGTGTCGAAAATGTGATCGATCGCGGCGAGAAGCTTCTCGGGTGGTATCCTCCAGACCAACTCGCCGGTCTCCTTGTCAACCACACGGATTACTGATATCTCATCCTCGGAGTCGAACTCGAACTCGAGTCGGTTCTTCGACGTCTGACTCAGCTCGTTGAGCATTGAGATGAACTCTTTGAGATCATCCTCTGTCCGTGCCGGGCTGCCCTCAGCAGTTGAGGAACGTGTATCATCTGTTTCCTCAACTGGAGCTGGGCTCTGAACGGGCGCAGCTTCGTCTCTGATGCTGCCGGTCCTATCCGAGGTTGACTTTAGCCCCCAAGAGTTGTTTTTCACTTTTGCGGCCCCCGCGTCAGTGTTGGCCGATTGTTTCTCGTCGTTCGTTCGCGCGGCAGCTGCAGCTCTCCTATCCCCGTAGATTGACTTTGTCTGGAGATTTGAGGCGATTTCAATCCGCATCATCTTAGCTACCTCCTGGCTAGCACCAGATCAG
>CAZKNE010000148.1:0-5855 GCA_964554005.1 uncultured bacterium
TAATAAGATATCGCGAACCCCGCGATGAGAAGGATTACTACGATGATCAGCGCTCTTTTCACTGCTTGTTGCCCTCCTGATGTTGGATGCTGTGGTGATGACTGCTCCTTTGTGGTTCTGAGAGCGATTTCTGCATGACAGTCAAATGGCGACTGTCGTTGCAGAATTCGAGTGCAGCCTCACTTATATCCTTCGGCGTCAGTTTGCACATCTTCAGCAAGTTGCCCGAGTGGCCTGAAACCAAGAATCGGTCCGGAACGCCTAATCGGCGCACCGGGACGGGATAATTCTCGCTGAGCACTTCGCATACCGCGCTCCCAAGCCCGCCGATTACGGAGTGTTCCTCGACTGTCAGGATGCACCCGGTGTCTCGTGCCGCTGCAATCGTTGCCTCAGTGTCGATGGGTTTCAACGTTGACATGTTTATGACGCGTGCGTCAATGCCGTCCCGGGCCAGCATTTGAGCCGCCTGAAGTGAGAAATCAACCATCAGGCCGCAAGCGATTATCGCCAAGTCGCCCCCATCTCTGAGGACAGAGGCCTTGCCTATTCTAAACTCAGTATCCTGGCAGGTTATATCGGGGAATTTCTCTCGAGAGCCCCTAACGTAAAGTGGGCCTTTCATAGACAGGCTCTGAATAATGACGCTTCGCATCTCGCACGCATCCGCCGGGAAAACGACCGTCATGTTCGGGAGAGCTCGCATCAACGCAGCGTCCTCGGCACAGTGATGCGTGGGACCATCCTCCCCCACCGTGATCCCACCGTGGCTGGCCACGAGCTTCACGGGCAGCTGCGAAAGGCAGAGCCCAAGCCGTATCTGCTCCCAAGCTCGACCCGTCTCGAAAATGGCAAAAGTGCTCACAAACGGGACCTTGCCCGCCAGTGCAAGGCCCGCGGCAGTCCCAATCATATCCTGCTCGGATACACCCATGTTGAAGAAACGATCAGGGAATCTCGCCCCAAACCACGCCGTCCTCGTGGATTGCGACAGGTCAGCGTCGAGAACGACGATATCTTTGTTCGTCTCCCCGAGCTCGACCAGAGTCTCGCCATAAATATCGCGAAGGCCAGTCAAATGCTTCCCGGCGCACAGCTCCCCAAGCCCCATCAGCTATCCTCCTCAATGAGGACCTTGCCCCCGAGCTCTTCCATTGCCCGCCGAAGCTCGTCCATCTTTGGGGCTACGCCGTGATACTGATACTTCCCTTCCATGAATGAGACACCCTTACCCTTAATGGTCCTCGCCACGACAACATTCGGCTTGCTGTCGCTCGACTGCTCCATATTGCTCATAGCAGCGTCGAGCTCTGAGAAATCATGCCCGTTAACTTCCTGCACATTCCACCCAAACGCCTCCCACTTTGCGACTATCGGCTCAACGCCCATGATATTCTCGACCCGGCCGTCGATCTGAAGCTGGTTGGCGTCGATTATCACCACCACATTGCCAAGCTTGTAATGCGCGGCGCTCATCGCAGCCTCCCAAACCTGACCCTCCTGAAGCTCTCCATCGCCCAAGATAACATACACCTTAGACGTAATCCCCGAAAGGCGCAGACCGAGCGCTATTCCGTTTGCCATCGAGAGCCCTTGACCCAGCGAGCCGGTCGAAGCCTCAACTCCGGGCGTCCGCCGCACGTCCGGATGGCCCTGCAACGAGCCGGTCACACGCCGCAACTTGAACAGCTCAGAACGGGGGAAATAGCCGCACATCGAGAGCAGCGCGTAAAGTGTAGGAGCGGCGTGCCCCTTCGAGAGGACGAGCCGGTCGCGGTCTGGCCAAGCAGGGTCCTCAGGCTTGTGTTGCATCTTGTAGAAGTAAAGATATGTCAAAATATCCACCACGGAAAGAGACCCACCTGTATGGCCCGAACATGCTTTAGCCAGCATGTTGAGAACTAGGATGCGAACTTGGTTGGCTGTCTCAGATAGACGCTTCTCGTCGCCTATATCCATATCACTGCCCCGGTCGAGAATAATCTGTTATGTGCTTGGCAAGGAAACAATAACCAGCCTCAAAAAACCGCATAACCACCCTTCTTGCTACCGAGCTAACAAGTGTAGGACCTCTCTCGCCTAATGAGGTAAAACCGGCCCTCACAGACCTTTTGCGCCGTTTGCGCGCACGTATTCGATCTGCTCGTCGCTTAGTCCCGAGACATTCTTAAAGTTCGCTCCGGCGACCTCCGCCTGCTTCAGGTTGACACCATCAAGCTTCGCGTTTGCCAGGTTCGCATCTGTCAACCTCGCCCTGTAAAAACTGCTAACCTCTCCCCTACACCCCTTGAGTGTCGCGCCTCTGAGATTAGCGTTCTCAAAACTAGCGCCTCGGAAATCCGCTCCGGAGAGGTCCGCTCGTTTCAGGTTAACCTGATATAGATTGCAGCGCTCGAGCTTCGCGTTCCCAAGCTTCGCGTTCTTCAGGTCTGTCCACTCCAGATTCGCGTTCGTCAGATCGGCGGACGAAAGGTCCGCATCCCCAAGATCGCTGTCCTTGAGGCGAGCTCTCGAAAGGTTTGCACCGACCAACTTGGCTCCTAGAAGGTCAGCTTTGTACAGATCCGCACCGGAGAGGTCCGCACCGGAGAGGTCCGCCCTCTCAAGAACAGCGCCGTAAAGATTCGCTCCACTGAGGTTGCATCCCTTGAGATTGACGTTAGTAAGGTCAGCTTCTACCAGATTCCCTTTTGAGAGGTCGAGGCCTTCGAGGCTCTCCCCAGCGGCGACCCTCTCGAGTATCTCCTCCCGCCCAAGCTCGCTCATTATCATACCTTCCCAAGCGATTGTGGCCTGCACACCCGCAGTCTATTGCCTAACAGGGCACTTCTTCATTGGGGAAATAGTAAGTATGCCTCCAGGGGTTGTCAAGAGCAGAGTGCCCCCTAAGAATCAGATTGGGCTATGTGAGTCCTGTGACCAGCAAGTGCGCTCCAAAGGGCTTAGGCGGCTTCAATGACAACCTCAATAGCGCTACTCACCAAGCAGCTCCCGCCAGTCGTAAATGCTGTAGGCGTATCCCTGCTCGGTCAGGAAGCGCTGCCGGTTCATCGCCGCCTCCTGTTCCTTCGTGTCCTTCGAGACAATGCTGTAAAAAAACGCCTTCTGGCCGCGACTCTTCGGCCTGAGTATCCGCCCAAGCCGCTGCGCCTCCTCCTGCCTTGACCCGAACGTGCCAGAAACCTGTATGGCGACGCTGGCGTCGGGCAGATCGACGGCGAAATTCGCCACCTTCGAGACGATGAGGGTCTTGATCTTGCCCGCCCTGAAATCGTCATAGAGCATCTCACGCTCAACGGTCGGCGTCCCGCCGTGGATGAACGGCGCCTGTAGCTCATCCGCTATTTCCTGAAGTTGACGGATATAAACGCCGATTATCAAGGTCGGCTCGCCCTCGTGCGCCGACACGAGCCTTCTCACAACCTCCAGCTTGCGGTAGTTCTCCGCGGCCAGCCTGTGCTTCTGCTGGTGCATTGAGAGCGAGTAGCTGCGCCGCACATCTTTCGGCATCTCAACCCTCACCTCCGTGCAATGCGCCTCGGCAATGAAGCCTCGGTTCTCGAGGTCCTTCCAGGGCACGTCGAATTTCTTCGGCCCTATGAGGCTGAAGACATCGGCCTCCAGCCCATCCTCACGAACAAGCGTCGCCGTCAGACCGAGGCGCCGCCTCGCCTGAAGTGCCGCCGTTATCCTAAACACCGGTGCGGGCAATAGATGGACCTCGTCGTAGATTATGAGGCCCCAGTCTTTCTCATCGAAGACCTTGAAATGCCGAAACTCTGCATCCTTGCTCGTGCGGTGCGTCAGCATCTGGTAGGTTGTGAGCGTTATTGGCTTGATGTTCTTTCGCTCGCCGCTGTACTCACCGAAATCCGCGCTCGACACGTTCGTTTTGTCGAGCATCTCCATCATCCACTGCCGAATCGCCACGATATTCGTGCAGATTATCAGCGTCTCGCACTTCAAAAGCGCCATTGCTGCAAGCCCAACGACTGTCTTGCCCGCGCCGCACGGCAGAACTATGATGCCGCTTCCGCCCTCGGATGAGCCACCCGCATAGAAGGCATCCGTGGCGGCAAGCTGGTAGTCCCGAAGTTTCAACTCGGCGCCGTCGGACATGAACTCTCGCAGGGCAAACGCGAAGAACGTCCCATCAACGTAGCCGGCCACGTCCTTTACTGGGTAGCCGATGCGAGTCATCGCCTGTTTGATGTCTCCCCTGTGGATTGAGGGGATGAGTAGCTCAAGCTCGCCAACTCGCTTATTAACATATCTGGCCACACGCTCCGTGTTCATTATCTCCGCGATAAGCGAGGCATCGTCCGAGACCAGTATCAGGTCCTCACCACGCTTACGCAGCACCAGCCGCCCATATCGCCCCATGTAGTCGATTATGTCTCGCTTGACGTTCTGAGGCGTCTCGTATTTGCCGTAGCGGTCCAAGAACGCGATGATGTTCTCCGGCGTCAGGCCCGAGGCGGACGCGTTCCAGAGCGAGATCGGTGAGATGCGGTATGTGTGGATGTGCTCCGGGCTTTTCAGAAGCTCGGCAAACAGTGCGAGATAGTCCCGGGCCACCTCGAAGCTCCGGTTGCGAACCTCAGCCAGAACCGACCTGTCGCTCTGAACGATCAGCGGCCTGTCATCGATCTCAACCATTACTGAACCCCGCAGTGGACCACATCACGGCAACAGCCAAAAACAGCCAATCTCTGCTCCCTCTTCCTATCCACGAATGAACACGAACGAACGCTGATAACATTAAACCTCGCTGCACCTTTAGCGCAGACCTACTCGTGCTACATACTATACAGTAACGAAACTGGCTAAACCTGCAAATGTCCCTCAATGAGAATCATGCCTCGCCCGAATCAACCACCATCTCTCAGCTGCCCAGATGCTTGCACAAAACGCGCACGCCCTTGACGAGGCGCTCAATCCTGATAGCTTTTGCCCGAAATACAGCTTGTCCGAGGACTGATTACAGAAAATGCACTTGAGGGTCCCAATGCGAAGAAGTTTTCTAAAAGCAGCCGTGCTCCCCTCAATTGCCGTCCTGCTCGGAGCATATTACGTTCTGTTTGAGCGGCCCGGCCCCAAAGCCGTGCAAACGCCTCCTCCCTCCTTGCTCATATTCCCCGGCCTCTCGCCTGAGCACATCTCGGAAATAGAGATGCGCACGCCCGACATAACGCTTGATGCGGTCAAGCGCGAGGGCAAATGGGTGCTCAAAAGCCCGCGGAAAGCTCCCGCCAACCAAGCCGAGATGGAGCGACTCATCTTAATCCTTACTAGCGCAAAATACACCAGGAAGGCACGATTTGACCAGATCGGCGGCGGTCTTGCGCAGTTCGGCCTGGCGAACCCAAGCCTCACCATCTCTGTTCGGTCAGACGAGCCATCGGCGCAAAAGCGCCCAGCCCGGATGATACGCTTCGGCCACCTCTCGCCCTCAGGAGCAGTGGTCTATGCCATTGCGTCTCACGCGAGGGAGCTGCTTCTCATCGACGCAGATGTCGTCAACCGCCTGAAGTATTTCTTATTTGTCCCGCCGTATGAGAGGCGCCCTATAAGTTGATTTACGGAACTTTTGCTCTCTATCTCATCAAAAATAATATGCCCAATTCGGCAGATTATCAAGATCAAAGCGGTGGACTACGATCTGGGATGTGCTTTGTTATAGACCTTTCTGAGCCGCTCTATATTGGTGTGAGTATAGACCGAGGTCGTGCTGATGTTCTTGTGGCCCAAAAGCTCCTGAAGGTGCCGCAAGTCCATGCCAGCCTCGTAAAGGTGCGTGGCGCATGTGTGGCGCAGTTTGTGCGGGCTGATCGATTTTGGACTGCCGGACAGGG
>CAZKNE010000149.1:0-5808 GCA_964554005.1 uncultured bacterium
CAGAGGAGTTCAAGAAGGTCATCGAGGAAGCGGGCGGTACCGTCGAGATCCAGTAATTGGGGAGGTATTAGATGATATCGGCGAGTAAGCCGGTTGACATTAGACGGACTTACGTCAAGACCAAGAGTGCCGTAGAGATTCCGTCACTTCTGGCGGTTCAGACGGAGTCATTCGACAGGTTCCTGCAGCGAGAGATTCCGCCGGATAAGCGGCAGTCGGTAGGCGCACAAGCTGTATTTGAGGAGATTTTCCCCATTGAGAACGCGAGTCGCAACTGCGAGCTCGAGTTTGTGGCTTATGAAGTGGGTGCGGAATATGTGTGTCCTTGTGGGCAGACGTCGCATTATTTTCAGAGCTTGGAGCCATGCGAGCGGTGTGGTCACCTGGCAATGCGGCGGCTCGGGACGCGCTATACGGAGGAGGAGTGCCTGCAGCGCGAGATGACGTTCGCTGCTTCGATGCGAGTGAGGCTTCGCCTCAAGAGGTTCGACGTGTCGGACGAGGTGAGGAAGCCGAAGAAAGAGGGGATAGTGGAGCAGACGATTTTCCTGTGCGAGATGCCGCTAATGACCTCGAAGGGCACTTTCATAATCAACGGGACTGAGCGGACTATTGTGAACCAGCTGCACCGTTCTCCTGGCGTTTTCTTTGCCCGGTCTAAAGAGGTTGGGCGTGAGGACTACTCTGCTCGCATAGTTCCGGAACGTGGGCCGTGGCTTGAGTTTTTATTCGATGCGAGCGGTGTGCTTCAGGCTCGCGTGGACACGAACAAGCGTAAGCGGCGGATACCCGCCTCCTCGGTCTTGCGTGCGCTTGGTCTAAGGACGAAGGAAGAGGTGATCCAGTGCTTCATCGGCGTTGAGCAGGTGGAGATGTCGCCGGCCGGTAGTTTCAGGAGCAAGTTGAATCGGAAGATACATCTCGCTCATCGGCCCAGCCAGGACATAGTTGATCCCAAGAGCGGGGCAGTTCTTGTAAGGAAGCATCACAGAATATCGAAGGCCGCACTTGCGAGGATAGATAAGAGCGACCTGGAGTATCTCCCCATGAGCCGTGAGGAATTTTTGGGGCGCGAGGTTGTCTGGGACATCCACGACGAGGAAGACAACGTTATCGTTCCGAAGAACAAGGAGCTGGACGATGAGGACCTTGATGCGATTCAGAGGGCCCAAGTCGAGCGGTTTGAGCTGTATCCTTCACGGAGCGCTGAGTTTGCGAACATGCTCTTCAAGACAGTCGAGGCGGAGAAGATCGGGGTTGATGCTGAGCCCGAGGAGCCGGAGAAGCAAAGCAAGGATCAGGCCGCCAGCCGGTCCTACCTGAGCTCATTCGCAGATGCTAGCGATGATGAGGCGGCTCGGAAGTTTTTTAACAATTTGTTCTTTAATCCAAAGAGATACGATCTTTCCGAGATAGGTCGCCTTCGGTTCAATTTCAAGTTCAGGAAGAAGACGCCGCTTTCAGAGCGGAGTTTGACGCGTGAGGACGTGATCGACACGATTGCGTATTTGTTCAAGTTGAAGGCTGGCGAGGGCGAGGTTGATGACATCGATCATTTAGGTAACAGGCGAGTTCGGAGAGTAGGCGAGCTCCTTGAGAACCAGTTTCGTTTGGGGCTTCTTCGTTTGGAGCGTCTCATTCGAGAGAAGATCAACTCGCAAGATGTGGAGGAGCTCAAGCCACAGGACTTGGTGAACTCAAAGGTCGTCAGCGGTGTGATCCGTGAGTTTTTTGGCGGCAGCCAGCTGTCGCAGTTTTTGGAGCAGACCAACCCGCTTGGGGAGCTGACACACAAACGTAGGCTTAGTGCGCTTGGTCCGGGCGGGCTGACGCGGGAGCGGGCGACGTTTGAGGTCAGGGACGTTCATCCGACACACTATGGGCGTATATGTCCGATAGAGACTCCTGAGGGGCCGAACATTGGCCTTTTGGCTTCATTGACGGTATTGGCAAGGGTCAACGACCGGGGGTTCATCGAGACGCCATATCGTGAGTTGGACAAGGATGGCCATGTGGCAAAGACTGTTACCTACCTCAACGCTCACGAGGAGGACAAATATCACATCGCTCAGGCTAGTGAGCCGCTAACTGCGGATGGGTGCCTTGCTTCGGACAGGGTGGCCGCCCGGTTCAGAGGTAATTTCCACACTGAGGCATCGTCAAAGATAAAGTATTTGGATGCCTCGCCAAGTCAGATCGTTAGTATGTCCGCGGCTCTGATCCCGTTTCTGGAGCATGACGATGCCAACCGCGCGCTGATGGGCTCCAACATGCAGCGTCAGGGGGTTCCGTTAATGAAGCCCTCAGCCCCTCTTGTGGGAACGGGGATGGAGAAGATTGCTGCCAGAGATTCTGGAGTCGTTCAGACCGCTAGGCGAAGCGGTGAAGTTGTAAGTGTAACAGGCAGCCGAATCGTAGTTGAGGCTGATGACGAGGTGATCTTTGATGAGAACGGCAACCGGCTTTCTGATGGCAAGTTCGATTTTTATTACCTAAGGAAGTTTACGAAATCCAATCAGAACACGTGCATAAACGAGCGTCCATCAGTTCGCGTTGGCCAGAGGGTGAAGGCCGTCGATTTGATAACGGATGGTTACGCCATCAGCGGCGGTGAGCTTGCGCTTGGTCGGGATATTTTGGTTGCTTTCATGCCCTGGCACGGCTATAATTATGAGGACGCCATTTTGGTTTCTGAGAGCGTTGTTCGTGATGATGTCTTCACCTCGATTCACGTCGAGGAGTTCATGACAGAGGCTAGAGACAACAAGCTCGGGCCTGACGAGATCACTCCGGACATCCCGAACGTTCGCCCTGAGGCGCTGCGGCATTTGGATAGCAGCGGTATTGCCAGAATTGGCTCGAAGGTTGGTCCGGGCGACATCTTGGTTGGGAAGGTTACGCCGAAGGCTGAGACACAGCTCTCGCCCGAGGAGAAGTTGCTGAAGGCTTTGTTCGGGGACAAGGCGCGAGAGGTTAAGAACGCCTCGCTGTTTGTGCATCAGGGCGTGAGCGGGACCGTAATTGACGTGCGGGTTTTTGCGCGCCGTTCGGCGGAGGAGCAGCTTGGTAAGCACAAGGTCATTCAAGCTGCGTTGGCTAACATCCAGCGTCGTGAGGATGACGAGCGGAGGATCATTGCAGCTGGTCGGGACAGAATCATGCGTCGCGTTCTGTCCGGGGCGGTTCTCACACACGATTATGTCGTTTCTGAAACGAAGAAGGTTATCTGTAGGAAAGACAAGAAAATTGCCCGCACTAGGCTTGCGAAGCTCAGCTATTACATGCTTCATGAGATCGCTCAAAAGGAGGAGGGCGAGATCGGGGAACGACTAAGGCAGGTGGAGAAGCTCGCCAGTGACCAGATAACGCTGATGGAGACGCGTTATAGAGAGCAGCGTGAGAGGATACGTGGTGGGGACGAGCTCAGGCCGGGCGTGATTCAGATGGTAAAGGTTTACGTGGCGATAAAGCGTAACCTGAACGTTGGGGATAAGATGGCCGGTCGGCACGGTAACAAGGGCGTTGTGGCCAAGGTGCTTCCGATTGAGAGCATGCCTTATCTTGAGGATGGCACGCCGGTGGATATGGTGCTGAGTCCGCTCGGTGTCCCGTCACGGATGAACGTCGGGCAGTTGTTGGAGACACACCTGGGGTGGGCGTCGAAGGTTATCGGCGATAAGACGTCTGCGATGTTGGAGAATGGGGGCGACGCTGATGTCCTTCGAGATTGGCTCTTGGCCATCTACGAAGGCGATGAAGCGAAGGAGGCCGATCTTAAGAGGTATTCCGACAGCGACCTCAGGAGGTTCGCTAGCGTAATTGCGAAGTATGGGCTGCCAGCGGCCTGTCCAGTGTTCTCGAGTGCCACAGAGGAAGAGATACAACATGCTCTTTCGCTTGCGGGTCTGCCCGAAAATGGGAAAGTTGTGCTGCGCGATGGGCAGACTGGCAAACCATTCGACCAGAAGATAACGGTGGGTTACATGTATGTGATGAAGCTCGACCATTTGGTTGACGACAAGATGCATGCCCGTTCGACCGGTCCGTATTCGTTGGTTACACAGCAGCCGCTTGGAGGCAAGGCCCAGTCCGGAGGGCAGAGGCTGGGAGAGATGGAAGTCTGGTCGCTTGAGGCGTTTGGAGCTGCGAACGCACTTCAGGAGTTCTTGACGGTCAAGAGCGATGATGTGGAGGGTCGCAACAAGATATACGAGGCGATTGTGAAGGGGCAGGACCTGGCAAGACCGGGAACGCCGGAATCATTCAACGTCTTGATCAAGGAGCTTCAGAGCCTTGGCCTCGACGTAGAGCTTTTGGAGACGCGGAGTCGCCCGCGGTTCTCTCGCGACTCTCTTGAGTTTGATCGAGTTGAAGATGGGATCAGAATAACAAGGTGACCGGAGGTTATATGTTGGATAGGTCAATAGATCTTTTTGACAAGCCCAGAGAACCGAAGCCGTTTGATGCTATTCGGATAGGTTTGGCATCTCCGGAGCGGATTCGGGAGTGGTCCCACGGCGAGGTGAAGAAGCCTGAGACGATCAACTATCGCACTTTCAAGCCAGAGAAGGACGGGCTTTTCTGCGCTAGGATATTTGGCCCAGTGAAGGACTTTGAGTGTAACTGCGGCAAGTATAAGCGCATGAAGCACCGGGGGATTGTATGTGAGAAGTGTCACGTTGAGGTCATCCGGTCGATTGTTCGTCGAGAGCGGCTTGGGCACATTGAATTGGCATGTCCGGTCGCGCATATATGGTTTTTCAAGGCGCCTCCTTCACGGATTGGGTACTTGCTGGACATGACGATCAAGCAGCTCGAGCGCGTCATTTATTATGAGTCTTACGTAGTGATTGAGCCCGGAGAATCTGGCCTTAAGAGAGGCAAGCTTGTTTCGGAGGATGAGTACCGGCATTTGAAGAATGTTCCTGGCCTGCGAGTTCAAATGGGCGCTGAGGCGATTCGGGAGCTTTTGCAGCTTTTGCAGCTTGATGAGTTGTCAGAGGAGCTGCGGGCATCGCTTCGTCCGAGGGTTAAGATCAAGGCCCCCGGGGACAGCGATTTCGAGGTCAATCAGCTCGTTGATAGGCTTCTGTTTGAGGAGGTTTCGGAGCGGATCATGGAGGCGGGCGGCTCGCCGCCGGAGGGCAAGGCGGTTAGGATACCGGTGCAGACGTCCAAGAAAGCGGTCAAGCGGCTGAAGATAGTGGAGGACTTACGCCACTCGGGGACTGCGGGCCGGCTGGCGAACAAGCCTGAGTGGATGATCCTTACCGTTATTCCGGTGTTGCCACCAGACCTGAGGCCGCTCGTGCCTCTTGATGGTGGGCGATTTGCCACTTCCGACCTGAACGATCTTTATAGAAGGGTTCTCAATCGTAATAATCGTCTTAAAAAGCTGTTAGCGCTGAAGGCCCCAGAAGTGATAGTTCGTAACGAGAAGCGGATGCTTCAGGAGGCGGTCGATGCGCTTTTGGATAACACGCGTCGTTCTAGGCCGGTCGTTGCGCCTCATAATCGGCCTGTTCGTTCGTTGACGGACATGCTTCGGGGGAAGCAGGGGAGGTTCCGGCAGAATCTACTTGGAAAGCGAGTTGACTACTCAGGCCGTTCGGTGATTGTGATTGGGCCTCACCTTGGCATTCATCAGTGCGGGCTTCCGAAGAGGATGGCACTGGAGCTGTTCAAGCCGTTTATCTATAACCGTCTTCAGCAGGAGGGGCTGGCGGCGACGATCAAGAGCGCGCGGAAGATGGTGGATTCGGAGCATGTTGAGGTTTGGCGCATTCTCAACGAAATAGTTCAGAAACA
>CAZKNE010000150.1:0-5799 GCA_964554005.1 uncultured bacterium
TGAGGCGATTTCAATCCGCATCATCTTAGCTACCTCCTGGCTAGCACCAGATCAGCTCTGGCCAGCCATCTTGTTACGGGCCAACATCTCCCTCCAACTATCCCTGAGCTCGCCCATGATGCGCAGGACCTCGTCGAAGCCGCTCGCATCCTGCTGCTCGATTGCGGTCTCTCGCACCATTTTGCTCATGTAGTCATAGAGGAAGAAGAAACTGTTGACCTCCTCGCGGCCTGAATCCAAGACCAGCGAGCTCATCAGTTCAGACAGCACGTTCAGCAGCTTGCCTCGGAACTTGTAGGCTTCCCTCAAGTTCCCATCCCTGGTATATCTTTTGGCCAATCCAGCGAACTTGAGCGCACCCTCGTAGAACATAAGCACCATCTGGGGGCCGCTGGTAGTCCCAAACTGAACTGCCTGGTAAGCCCTTCCGGCGGTCAACTGCTGATTTAACATTCTCACTTACCTTTCAAGTTCTTCTTGAGAAAGCTAAGCGACGGCGGGGGGAGCGAGAGCTCCCCCAACCATCGTGTTATCTGTTCTGACTTACTCCATTGTTATATACTGAGGATTGACAGACCTAGCTGCATCTGCGAATTCGCGTGAGCGAACATCGCCAGCGCAGCCTGCTGCTGCACTGTGTACTTGGTCAGGTTCAGCTGCTCTTCAACAAGATCAGACTTCACGATACGGTCCATGGCCGCTGTGTTGTTCTCAATCATCGTTGAGATTGAGCTCTCCCTAATGTCGAGCCTGTTGGATGTCGAGCCCAAGAGAGTCTGATATGTCTCCACCAACGAGATCGCCTTGTCGATGTGAGCGATTGACGTCGAGGAAGCGGCCGCTGACGAAAGGCTGATACCACTCTCACCCAGGATACCCGTCGTATCAGGTCCCGTTACGGATGCAGCAGTAACGTCAAACGAGAAGCTGTCGCCCGCTACGAAGTCGTTCGTGCTTCCGATTTGGTCGTAGTCACTAAACTGAATCGTGATCCCCGAGTCCCAGGAACCGTCAACCAGACTGGCTTTCCCGTTAGTGCCAATGCTCAGCGCGCCGCTGTGCTCAGTCCCGTCCGAGCCGCTGAACGTGAATGAACCGGTCAGCTGGTCCTGACTGGAGATTACAGTCGCGTTACCAGAGCCAGTGACATTGATCTGGAACGTTCCGCCCATCTCACCAGTGTATTGACTTGCGGCGGTTGCGGCCGCGCTGCCTGTCGTGCCCTTGCTGCGAAACGCCTCAATTGCGTCAATGGCCGCCGCCTTGCTGCTGAAGGTGATCCTGTCGCCAACCGCGTAGTCAGTGGAGTTAGCGCTCGCCGCCAGCTGGAACGTGATGCCAGCATCGGAATACGCCGAACCGACCGCGCCCGTCGAAGTTGGAGGCTCATGGATCGTTGTGCTCGTCACGTTAAACGTCCCAGCGCTCGTGAACTCGAGTGTCCATTCGGCATTTTCAGCCGCGCTGTAGTCAGAGACGTAGATCTTCCGACCATCTGAGTCTTCCGTCCAGTCCGCCTGAGCGGCCGAACCAGTCAGGCCCACACCGATCTCTCTGGCGTAGAAGCTCTGGTCGATCTTGATCGCCGTTACGTCCCCTGGATTTGCGCCAGTCTGGAAATTGAACAGGCCGGCACCATTGAGGAGCATCTTGCCGCCCCAGGTGGTCTGCTTGACCATGGCGTCAAC
Source organism: uncultured bacterium (assembly GCA_964554005.1). GTDB lineage: Bacteria > B130-G9 > B130-G9 > B130-G9 > B130-G9 > B130-G9. The sequence continues at coordinate 1,689 of CAZKNE010000150.1, forward strand.
TTCCTTCATCATCTCGCTGACGGTCTGGCCCAACGCGGCGCGTTCAGCCCCAGATTTCGTTGCGTCAGCAGCCGTCAGCGCTGTGCTGCGCATCTCACTAAGCAAGTTCTTGATGCTGGTCAGTCCGCCCTCTGCGACTGAGACCAGGTTGCTGGCGTTACCGACGTTCGACTTGGCTGTCTGAAGGCCATTGATCGTCTTGTTCATCATCTGGGAGATGACGTAGTCAGCCGGGGCGTCAGACGCCTTAGATACCTTGTAGCCCGTCGAGATCCTGTTCTCGGTCTTGGCCACTTGTGTGTTGATTGAGGCAAGCATATTCTGGATGCTAATAGCTTGCGTTTCTGCGTTCACTATGTTTCCTCCGTGATGTAAGCCATGAACATGGCTTGTGTTCGGGCATCCTTGCCCTACTCCGTTAGCCGCGCTGCTACAAGGCAGCTAGATTCTGAATCGAGAAGACTCTTGGCCCTCGGCGTCACCTCCCTTTCTATTTTCTTCTTACCTTCCAGGCATTCGCATCAATTGCTCCAGCACTTATCGAAACCGAGTCGGAAAACTTTAGAGGCTTTTTTGCAGAGCAAGCGCGAGACCTCGTAGGGGCACGGAGGAGACTGTCCCATAAATCGATTGGGGTTGCGTAGGGGCGGTGCTTGCCCCGCCCGAAAGGCAGACGGGTGCGGCGAGCAGCACCCCTACGAGAGAGGTGCACCCTCTTGCCCGGAGATTCTGCCGTCAAACCGCCCGTCAACGCATTCCGTCTCATACTCCGAGCAGTAGCTACAGAGTGAGCAGAAACGTCCTCGGGCATGGTCAGAGCGAAGCTGAACCATCGGCCGGGAATTGAGGATGCTTGTGATGCTCTCCTCGGTCGCATCACCGACCTTGAGAACGCCGTCGTAATCCACGCAACACGCAACCACGGTGCCGTTCCAAAGCACCACGAGTGACCCCTTCCAAAGCTCCCTACAGGGCCTGAAGCGACGAACCTTGCTATACATCAGCATCGGCTGGAAGGTTATGTGGTCCACGCGAGCGCCCCAGATTGACCTGAAGCGCTCTACCTGCTGCTCCGTATCGGGCGATACGACGCAGTTGATCTCGACCCTCAGCCTCGGGTTGAGCCGCTCCCTCGTGTGCAAAAACTCCATGACCTTCTGCTCCAAAACCCGGTAGTCGAACCCACGAAGAAAGCTGTATGTCTCGTCAAGCCCGTCAATTGAAAAGCATATCGTAGAAAGGCCAGCCCGAATGATCGCCTCAGAAAGCGACGGTGTGAGCAAAGTCCCGTTCGTAACCATAAAAGTCCTGTGGCCGAGGCGCGATGCGATTTGGATTATGGAGGGAAGCTCTGGGTGGAGCATCGGCTCGCCCCAATCATATAGATAAACGTATTGCAGCCTCCCGCAATCTCGCAACACCCTCTCGGCCAGGCCGGGGTCCATGAATCCCCTTGGCCGGTGCATCTTGGCGCTGGGACAGAAGCGACATCGTAGGTTGCAGTGGTTCGTGGTCTCGAGCATCACGCTCGTAAGAAATGGTATCTTGGGAAGCCTCAAGAGATAGGCCAGATGGTTCAGCCCTGACCTTACAAGGTCTGATGGTGTTGAACACCTGTCGAAAATGACCTCGGCGACCTGCCTGTTTCTGGCGACCTTCCTCGCAACCAGCCGCGCAACAGAGCGAGCGGCCGCCTCAACTACTCTCATGAACTTCGCTCAGGCCCTTGCGAAGGGCCTTCGCAACGCTCCTGGGCTCAAGTTTCAGACGGGTTGATCGCATGATGTCCCCCATCAACACATTGAAAACCTTATCGGCAGGCAACACGTCAAGCAGGTCCCGACGAGACTTAAGCCGCTCGCAAACAGCCTCATTGACAGCTTCTTCGCCGGGAGAGTCGAGCACATAACGCTCCATCGCTACCTCGAGCGCATCATCGAACGCGACAATGTCGCGCAACACCCAAGAAACCGCTTCTTGGGACAACCTGCCTCTCTTATGCGCCTCGAAAATCTCCATAACCTCATCATCGGAAAGCTCAGACACGTCAAAACCCGCTCGCTCAAGCCACCTCAACCGCTCTGTCAAAACGAAGGCCGCAAAACGGGGCCCAACTCCCAACTCGCTAACCACTCGGTCAAAGAGCTTCCATTTACCGGTGCGCATCAGCTGCTTGATAGCCTCCTCGGGAAGGCCCAGATGCCGAAAACGCTCGAACGCCTCAAACGGATTTGTGTCAATTCTCGATCTAGCACGCTCAATCCGCTCAGCCGAAATCGCAATCGGCGGCAAGTCGGTATCAGGATACATACGGTCAGGCCCGGGGAGAATCCGCTCGAATCCGGTCGTCCCATTTTCATACGCCTGCCTTGTCTCGTTGGGAACGCCGTCAATCGCGTCCTCGATTCTCAGTTGCGTCTCCGACACAGCTGTCCTTACATCCTGTCTGCTCCCCCAAACCAAGATGACCGCGTCATCTCTCGAGGCGCCGAGAGCCAAAAAGACTCTTGACCAAGCATTGTCGCTCAGGTCGCCAGCCCTTATCCTGCCGTCGTTCCAGACGATATTGGGCTCGTCGTCCAGACAAGCTATGACCTTGATGCGCTGTGAGATTTCGTAGGCGAAGGGTTTTTGAGGCTGAAGTTCGTGACTAAGGAGCCCGGCAAGCTTCCCAAGCCCCATCGCTACCAGGCAGCTCTCGGGCTGAGATTCTAGGCCTTTTTTGAGGATGTTCGAGTCGAGCTCGCCAATCACATCAGTAATGTCCCTATCCCAGAACCTTAGGCACTCCTTTGTGATGCCTCGGCTGGCAAGCTCATCCTTAATCTCGAGCAAATGCTTCTGCCTCAGCGCCTCGTAGTGCACAAGTGGCCCGATCAGAGACACCTGGGGCACGCCCTTGATCTCGACCCGTGTCGAACCAGCGATGCTGACATTCACGTCCTGCCGAACGCTGCCGAGCCCCCGGTGCACAAGTCCCATTCCCTTCAGGCTCGTGCCGATCTGCTCCGCGACGTCCTCAACCTCCCAAGGCGTCACCATGTCGCGCTCCGTAACGACCTCAACCAACGGCATACCAAGCCGGTCGGCCTTGAAGGTGATGCGATGCCCCACATCAGAGACTTCTCTGCAAGCATCCTCCTCGAGTCCCAGCTGCCGGATGTGGATTCTCTTGCCCTTGTGCCGAATGCTTCCGTCTATCCCCACAATGCACGTGCGCTGGAAGCCAGTCGGGATGCTTCCGTCCAAATACTGCTTGCGAGTAATGAACAGCTCATCGATCATCGTGCAGCCCAGCAGCAGAGAAACCACAAGCGCTATATCGACCGCGTCCTGGTTTATCATAAACGGCGGCGTATCGTCCATCTCATACGTGCAGACACAGTCGTGATACAGCTCATACACGACCTCTTTTCTGGTCTTGAACTCCATCAAGGCCGTCCCATCGTACTCGCCAAGCTCCGAAAGCGTCGGACGCATGTGCCGAACCACGACTGCGTCGAAATCGTTATCCTTGTGCATTATTACCGGGCAATGACAGAAGAGCTTCTTCGCGGTCTTGATCTGCTGATGGATCTCGATACCGGATGTGAGCCCAAGCTCCTTGTATTCCTCGGCGCTTAGATAATCGACTTTCAACCCTCAATTCTCCTTTGCTCACCAGACAACCAATTCGCCGTTCCGCCAACTGCCAACTGCCAACTGAGCTTGGCTGGGGCGGGAGGACTTGAACCTCCACCTCGAGACATAAAGCCTCGCGTCGTCCCTGTTCGACCACGCCCCTACCCACTCTCAAAAAAACCGCATAACAATAGCACGCACGAGTTGAACAGGTCAACGACACGAACAGGCTTCAAGCAAGAGCTCTTGTCGCTTGGGGAGGATTTGTTGCTTTTTGATTGTTATGAAGTTTGATATTTTTTTCGCAATCTTTGCTTGACATCCACTCAGATGCCCTATAGTTTGCACAGGAAAGGCGGTGAGCTTTAAGTTTTGATCAACATCTTAATGAAGATGTGTATAGCGCGGGGCTGGGTTGCCTCAATCTATCATGCGCAGAAGTTCTCTTTATTGTCAGAATAACCTCCAAAAAAGGGAGAGAAAGCAATGG
>CAZKNE010000151.1:0-5776 GCA_964554005.1 uncultured bacterium
GGACGCACGATGGGCCGACGGTCAATTACGATCCCGTCCTCTCGGCTGGGGACGTAGAGCCAGACACGGGCACAACAGGCACTTTATTCGCCTATTGTGTCCATTACTATGACGAGGACGGCGATGCGCCTTCCGTTATAGAGGTTCATATCGATGGAGGCACGCCGGCTACGATGACGCTGGACAGTGGCGATGCTGCTGATGGGACTTACTGCTGTGAGACGACGCTTGCGGACGAGGGGGACCACACGTTCCACTTCGAGTGTGAGGACCCGAGCGGCTCCACTGACCGCGATCCCGAGAATGGCGAGCACGACGGGCCGTTCGTGAACCATGCCCCGGACCTCTCGAACGGGGACGTGCATCCCGATACGGGGGCTGGGTCCAGGCCGTTCACGTATTCGGTCGATTACTACGATTCGGATGGCGATGCACCTTCGGTGAAGGAGGTTCGCATCGATGAGGGGAGCGAAGATGAGAAGGTCGGACAGATGTGGCTTGATCTCGGTGATGCCGATCATGGGACGTATATCTATTACGAGACGACGCTTCACCAGGGTGAACACACGTTCTACTTTTTGTTCAAGGACACTCTGGGCTCAAGCGCCCGTGACCCGGAGGCGGGCTACTATCCCGGCCCGACCGTAACGAACTCGCCGCCCGAGCTCTCGGACTGCGATGTTAAGCCACACTACGGCAAGACGAGCACTAGCTTCGTGTATTCGGCTCATTATTATGATTATGACGATGACTATCCTGACTCAATCAAGGTCTTCATCGACGGCGACGGGGGCCATGACATGACGCTGGACAAGGGCCGGGCCTACGACGGGACCTACGTCTATGAGACTACCCTCGCTTTGGGTCAGCATGACTATTATATCTTGTGCGACGACGGCGCCGGGAGCTCGGACAGGTGCCCTGAGGAGGGGACGACCGATAGCCCGTTGGTTGAGGAGGAACTGCCGTGGTCTTCGTGCACATCTCCAGAATACTCAGACTTGCCTGCGATCAACGTGGATTTTGAGTCGGATGACGCGGGCGGCAGCGGCGTGGATAAGACGTGGCTTTACTACAAACACGAGACGGTGACGGATGGCAAGTGGGAAAGAGATTATTATGCATCTGGGACTAGCGGGACCATTTCGTTCGAGGCTTCGGACGAGGGCCGGTATTATTTCCAGACGATAGCAGTGGACCGGGCCGGCAACTGGGAGGAGGGGCCGTCCGGGGACGGAGACGATTCCACATTGTTCGACTGGACGCCGCCGGAATCGAGCTGTTGGCTGTCGGCTAGCGGCAGCTCGTGGGGCTCCCGCTCATTCTATCCAAGCGACACGAACGCCTCGCCGATCGGTCTGGAGTTCGCGGCGAGCGACGCTGGCTCTGGGGTATCGTCGGTTGCATTGTTCTATAACTACGACGGCGAGGGCTGGACGGATAGCGGCCTGTCGGAAGACGGGGTCACGCGGGGGACCTTAGATTTCGTTCCAAGCCTAGGAGATGGGGTATATGAGTTCTACACGATCGCAACTGACGTCGCGGGGAACGTCGAAGCGCCGCCTGATACAGCGGATGCTACGGAGATCTACGACACGACAGCGCCTCAATCGACGTGCGCGACCATTGAGCTCACGAATGATTCGCCGATAGTCGTGGACTTCACCGCCAGCGACGGGCTTTGCAGCATAGCCAGCGTTGAGCTGTGGTACAACTATGAGGACCAGGGTTGGACGGACAGCGGCCTGTCGGAGGGCGGCAGCTCGGGGACTCTCTCGTTTGCACCTGGCAACACTTACGGGACCTACGAGTTCTACACCATCGCAACCGACACCGCCGGCAACGAGGAGGATGCGCCTGCGGAGGCGGACACAGTCTGCTATTTCGACGCTCGGCTTGTCCTTTCGGAGGCGGAGTCGCCGACCTACTCCACGACCGGGACGATAGCAGTCACTTTCACGACGGACGTGGGCAACGATGGCTACGGTGGCGTTAGGCTCTACTACCGATACGGCTCAACGCCTGATGAGCTCGAGGGCGCCGAGTGGGCAACCACCTCGACGACCTCGGCCGAGGAATCGGGGACGCTTGATTTCTACAGCCTGGACGGGGACGGCTATTATGAGTTCTACACGAGGGCATGGAGCGCAGGCGACGTGATGGAGCCGGCGCACGGCAGTGCGGACACAAGCACGCTCGCAGACAGCCTTCCTCCGCAGACATCCGTCACCGCACCGCATCTTTCGTCGGACTCCACCCTCGACATAGCATTCGATTCAGCTGAGACGTATGGCCTTGTCTCAATCGATATTTACTCGTGGTTCGGTGGCAGTTGGTCGCTCTGGACAACGGTGTATGAGACCAGCGGGACGATAACTTTCGACGCCGGGAACGATGAAGGCGAGTTCCGGTTTTACTCTGTCGGGACGGACGCGGCCGGCAACAGGGAGCAGCCGCCGGAAGGTTACGACTGTTCGGTTATGGTTGATCTCTCTCCGCCAACCTCGTCCGCTGAAGTTGATAACTGCTCGACCACCTCTCCAATCGAGGTCAGGTTCGATGCGCAAGACAACTATACTAGCGTGGTCAGCGTGAAGCTCTACTACCGCCAGGGGCAGGAGGGGAGCTGGAACCTCCACGACACGAATACATCAGGCGAGACCGGGGTCTTCAGCTTCAACCCGCCTTCGGAAGGTCAATTCCATTTCTACACGATTGCTGTGGACGAGGCTGGCAATCGGGAGAACGCGCCAGAGGGTCCGGATGATCAGACGATTTACGACATAACGCCTCCTTCAACCTCGAGCAGCGTCCCAACCTATTCGACCGGGGGAACGATCTGGGTGCGATTTGAGGCGCAGGATTCAGTTTCGGGGCTTTCTTCTGTCACGGGGTTTTATAGGTTTAATTCAGGTTCTTGGGTTGAGGTTTGGAGCTCGGGCGCTGTCGAGAGTGGGCAGTTTGAGTGTCCGACAGCGAGTGGGGACGGGAAGTATGAGTTCTTCGTTGGTGCGACTGACCTCTGCGGGAACAGCCTGGAGCCATCGGTGCCGCAATGCTCAACGGTCTATGACACTACCGCGCCATCCTCATCGTGTTCCTCAGCCAAGTCTTTCGCGACTTCTTCATCCGTTGAGCTGAGGTATTTTGCTTCCGACTCAGGTTCCGGCGTCGATACCGTGCGTGTGTGGTACCGGCACTATCAAGGTCAATGGTATGAATGCTCCGTTGAGGGCTCTGGTGGCTCTGGAACAATCACATTCACGCCGCAGACTGATGATGGCCCCTATTACTTCTACAGTATAGCGACCGATCGAGCGGGAAATGCGGAGTCCGCTCCCAGCAGCCCTGACTGGCAGGTCATATTTGACCGCACACCGCCGGAGCTATCGGACGGCGAGGTTTCGCCACAGACCGGCGTCCCGGAGATTGGTTTCATGTTTTCAGTGCATTTCACAGACGAGGATGGTAAGCCTCCTTCCGTCAAGCAAGTCTTTGTTGATGGTAAAGCCTATGCAATGCAGTTGGTCTCGGGGGACCCTGCCTCTGGAACGTATCAGCACGAGATGCAGCTCTTGGTTGGCGCCCATAAGTATTATTTCTACTTCGAGGACGCATTCGGGCTTGGAGTGCGCTTTCCTACTGCCGGGACTATCACCGGTCCGGTCGTCAACGCGGCGCCGGTGCTCTCAGACGGCTCGGTCAGCCCGACGTTTGGAGACACAAGTGAAGTGTATGAGTTTTCGGTCAGCTACCATGATGATGACGGCGATGCCGCTTCGTTCGTGCAGGTCCTGATTGACGATGAAGCTTTTAACATGATGCCGGCCACGAGAGACCCGCTCGATGCCGATTATGTATATCGGACCCAGCTGTCTGCTGGCAGTCATAGTTTCTACTTCATCTGCGAGGATACTAAAGGTGCAGAGGCCAGGCATCCAAAGGCCCCAGGTGTGATAAGTGGGCCGGCGGTGGTCGAGTTTGACGCCGATCCGCCATATTGTATCGCTTTGAATCCGGAGAGCGGCGCCACGAATGTAAGCCCGGACTCCACCGTTTGGATATGGCTCACCGACGATATCTCGGGAGTTGACAATTCCACGTTGGAACTCCGCATAAATGGTGTGCAGGTTGAACCAGATATTGGCACGGCGGACGACAAAGGAGCATTGATGAGCTATGAGCCTCCTGCGCCGTTCAAGCAGAATGCATACGTGACCGTGGAGGTCTCGGGTTGCGACAAAGCTATCGTTCCGAATTGTCTCGAGGGATATACATATTCCTTCACGGTAGCCGACCGGACCGCGCCGGTTGTGATCGGCGTGCCGGTGGCCGTAGCAATAAGCTCGAGCATGGCCCTCATTCAGTGGCGAACGAATGAACCCGCGGACAGCATCGTCGAGTTCTATGCCGCAGGGCAGGAATCGGCCTCAACGGGCTCCGCTGTCATGACCCAGCTGCATACCGTCAAACTTAGCGGCCTTCAGCCAAACACGGCATACCATTTCCGGGTTATGTCATCTGACGGGGCGGGAAACGGCCCAACTTACAGCTCTTGGGACTCATTCAGGACGACTGTGCGAGAAGATGTAACTCCGCCTGTTGTTTTGACAGGGCCAGCCGCGGCGAGCGTCTCGAAGAACGAGGCCACCATTGTCTGGACAACGGACGAACTCTCACTGGGCAGTCTTTGGTACTCACCGATGAGAAGAGACGGCTCGTCATTCAGCGAGGACGAATACAAGAGAGAGCACACGGTTCTGCTCCAGGGATTGCTCCCGAACACGGAATACGAATGCGAGCTGACATGCGAAGACATGTCCGGCAACATCACTGGACCGGCGATTCTCTACTTTGCCACCTCAAACAAACCGGATACTTCGCCGCCGGTGATTGTGGAGGGCCCGGAGGCGATATATGTTGACGCTATAATCGCGCTCATAAGCTTCAGAACGGACGAGATTTGCACCGCCTGGGTAGCGTACGGCAAGACTGACATGCACGAATATAGCGCAAAAGAGTCCAACCTGTCTAGAGAGCACGATGTGTTCTTGAGCGATTTGAGCCCGGCGACGAGATACTGCTTTAAGGTGTTTTGTGAAGACATCTTGGGGAACAGGTCCACGTCCCAAGACCTTTCATTTACGACCCTCAGCAATCCTGAGAAGTCGGGCCTTCATTGCACATCTGGCCCAGAGGTTGCCTTTGTTACTGACAATATGGCCAAAATCCTGTGGACCACGGACAAGGTTAGCGATACACAGGTCATATTCTGGAAATTAGGCTCCGCGACTCAGGGAGACGGCGCAGGCCTTTGGCGAAGCGGGCGATTCACATTCAAGCACGAGGCGTATATCACCGGACTTTCTCCGAACACGACCTATGAATACCTCGTATCGTCTCAGGACCCCTCCGGTAGTTCGCTGCCGTCGCTGGGTCTTGAGATGTTCATCACACAAAGCGCAGCTGACGCTGCCCCGCCTAAAATCTCGGGCGTGGTCTGCTCGTATAATGCGGGCGACAAAGTCAGAATCGACTGGCGTACTTCTGAACCGAGCGACAGCAGGATCTATTACTGGGAAAAGCATACCACCAGGCAGGCGGGCAAAGACAGCTGGGCTGGAAACGAGAACACCATGCACCATTCTGGCTGGCTTACAGGACTCGAGATAGGATCAGACTATGAGTGCGAGGTCGGTTCCTCGGATGCCAGCGGCAACGTTTCGTGGTCTGAGACAGACGGCTTCTCTGTATCGGGGCAGCAGGACACTGAACC
>CAZKNE010000152.1:0-5713 GCA_964554005.1 uncultured bacterium
TTGCAATCACACACAAACCCTCCAGAAATTGTGGCTCTCACTGCTGCAAAACAGGATGCAATACAATAACGACTGCGCAAGGGCAAGTCAAGATCGCAGGTCTGGTTTCGGGCCTGGCGCCTTTTGCGAGCGACTCGGTTGCCTCGTTCACGCCGGGATTGAACTGGTCGGACGGCGCGGCGCTTAGGTTAAATATGGCGATAGAGGCGTGTATGTGCGCCGCAGAAGGAAGCTGGCTGTTGAATTGGATCGCTTTGGCCATATATTTGTTTATCTAATTTGAAGAGGCGATCATGGAGAGGAAGATGTTCGGGTTTGAAAGCGCTTATTTACTGGCTTTGTTTGTGCTTATCCCGCTGCTTTGGTATGCGCTGACGAGAGTGGGCTATCTGATCTCCGGGTCCGTGAAGTACTCTCACACGACCTCGTTTTTTGGTGGTCAGGCTAGGCCTAGTTACCCGCTGAGATACGTCTTCACCATTGCCTTAATCCTCGTGGCGCTCTCGCTACTGATACTGGGCGCTGCGAGGCCTCGTCTCATTAAGTACAACGAGCCTACCAGCGCGATGGGCAGAGACATAATGCTTGTGCTTGACATCTCCGGAAGCATGCGAGCCGAGGATTTTCAGCCCAACAACCGCCTGTATGTGGCCAAGCAGGTCGTAGGCGATTTCATCAAGAGCAGAAGAGGTGACAGAATAGGCCTCGTGAGCTTCGCGGGCCAGAGCTTTACTCAGTGCCCATTGACGCTGGATTACGATATGCTGCTCTCGCTGCTAGGGTCCGTTGATTTCGACATGGTTCAGGACGGAACTGCTATTGGCAATGCTCTCGGGACAGCGCTTTCTCGCCTCAAGGATTCTGAGGCGAAGTCGAAGATCATTGTGCTTCTGACGGACGGCGAGAACAACGTGGGCGAGATAGAACCTTTGACCGCGGCGGAGATGGCCAAGACAATGGGCGTGAAGATATACTGCGTTGGTGTTGGCAAGAGGGGAGGTGCGAGGATACCGATTTACGACAAGAGATGGGGCAAGAGATACGCCGTGGGCGCTGATGGCAGGCCTGTCCTGACGAAGCTCGACGAGCAAACGCTCAGAGCTATCGCCAATACCTCGGGCGGGAGATACTCCAGAGCGACTGACGCCGAGTCGCTGAAGCGCATCTATGCGCAGATTGGTAAGGCGGAGGAATCCAAACTCAAGGGGCAGCGTTTCTCGACTTTCGAGGAGCTCATGCCATACTTCGTTCTGCCGGGGCTTTTCCTGCTGGTAACCTCGATGGTGTTATCCTGGACAGTCTCGCGGGTGCTGCCGTAGGTTTGAGCGATGTGCGTTATTACAGTTATATATTGTGGATTGGCAGGGAAGGTGCAGCTTAAACGACGAATCAATAGGTATATAGAGTAATGAACTATGATATTCGCGGTTTTGTGGAAGTCTCGTTTCTCGATTGGGTGGGAGCTGTCTGTTCTATACTCTTCTTGCCCAACTGTAACTTCCGCTGTCCATATTGTCATAACGCCGAGCTGGTGCTGCGGCCCAAGGAGGTCCCGAGGGTCCCGGAGGCGGTGATCTTTCCGAAGCTCAGAAAGCAGAAAAAGTGGATTGAGGGCGTTGTCGTAACTGGTGGCGAGCCGACGCTGAGCCCCACGCTGCCGGACCTCTTGAGTGCGCTGCACAAGTATGGGCTGAAGGTGAAGCTGGACTCGAATGGCTCCAGGCCGGATGTGCTGCGCGACCTAATTAAGAGAGGGCTTGTGGACTACGCTGTTATGGACGTCAAGGCACCTCTTGAGAAAGGTAAGATGAGCGCGGTAACGGGGATAGATGCGCCTCTGGACGCTATTTTAGAGTCAATAGAGCTCATACGAGGCTCCGGCCTGCCTCACCAGTTCCGCACCACATTCTGCCCTAAGTTCCTAAACTTCGAGGACCTCGAGCTCATCGGGGATGCGATACGAGGCGCCGACGTGTGGACAGTCCAGAACTTCAAGAACGAGAAGACATTAGACCCCGGGTTGGCGGAAGTTGAGCCAGTAGATGGCGCAGAGCTCCTCTCACTGCGTCCGCGCCTCGCTCGCTTTGCTAAGCGACTTCAGATTGTTACTTGAGCGCTTGGCTGGGTGGGCAAGTGTATTGTGGCCCTGCGATGCTTGACTCGATTCTGGACGCAGCTATAATCAGCCAGGCAAAACTGGCACCTAATTGTATCTTTAGGGCTGTTAAATGATGCTTCCATGATTTATTGAGCTAGGAGAAAACTGGTGGACAGAACAGAGAAGTTTATGAAGAAGATGACCGAGGTGGAGGGTATCTCGGGATTTGAGCACGAGGTCGCGAACCTGGTGAAGGCCGAGTTGGGAAACGCGTGCGAATACGAGCGGGACAACTTGGGCAGCCTCATCTGCAAGCACAGCGGCACGTCAGAGACGCCGAGGATAATGATGGCGGGGCACATGGACGAGGTCGGCTTCGTCGTTCAGCAGGTTACGGACGAGGGTTTTGTGAAGTTTCTGCCTGTTGGGGGCTGGTGGCCGGGCAATATGCTTGCGCAGCGAGTGGCGATCCAGACGAGAAAGGGCAGAGTGATAGGCGTGATAGGCTCGCCGGCCATTCACGACTTGGACAAGGACAAGAGGGACAAACTGCTCAAGATGAAGGAGCTGTTCATCGACGTGGGTCAGTCCGTTGGATATGACGTCAAAGAGAAGCTGGACATCCGGCCCGGCGACCCGATCACTCCGGTGACCGAGTTTGAGATAATGGCAAATAAGAAGATGTATATGGCGAAGGCGTGGGACAACAGGATCGGCGTCCTCATTATGGCCGAGGCGATGGCGCGTCTGGCGAAGATGAAGCACCCGAACTTGGCCTTTGGTGTTGGGACGACGCAGGAGGAGGTGGGCTTGCGAGGGGCCAAGACAGCTGCGGCCTTCTGCAAGCCGGACGTGGCATTTGCCTTGGACGTATGCACTGCGAAGGACGTAAACCCTGGTATGAAAGGTCGGCCTGAGAAGCCCGGCAACGGCGTCGGTATAATGGTCTTTGACAACTCGCTCATACCAAACATGAAGCTTCGCGATTTTGTGATCGACGTTGCCCAGAAGCATAAGATCAAGCATTTCCTTGGGGTACTAGATGGCGGTGGGACGGACGCCGGCCGGATCAACCTGAGCGGCACTGGCGTCTTGAGTATATACATCGGCATCGCGTCGAGGTATATTCATTCCCACGTGTCGATCATTCATCGGGGTGATTTCGACGCTGCGGTTGAGCTTATGGTGCAGGCTTACATGGCCTTGGACAAGAAGACGGTAGAGAGTTTGAAGGTTTTCTGAGGAACAAGTTAGTGAAGATTCGAAAGGCGGTTTTCCCTGCGGCGGGTCTTGGCACAAGGTTCCTGCCGGCCACCAAGGCTCAGCCGAAGGTCATGCTGCCGCTGGTTGACAAGCCGATTATCCAATACGTGGTGGAGGAGGCGAAAAATTCTGGGATTGAGCAGGCGATCTTCGTCACGGGTCGTGGTCAGCGTGCGATCGAGGACCATTTCGACATATCTTTCGAGCTTGAGCAGGTCTTGGAGAAGAAGCTGAAGGATACTTCTGACAAGAAGAAGAGGCAAGAGCTTGAGGCAATGCTTTCCGAGGCGCGCGAGATATCAAACATGGTCAGTGCTGCTTACGTAAGGCAGAGAGAGGCAAAGGGGCTGGGGCACGCGATCTTGGCGGCGCGGGAGCTGATTGGCGACGAGCCTTTCGCGGTTCTTCTTGGGGACGACGTGATCTACAGCCAAGTGCCTTGTTTGAAGCAGATGATAGACGCCTATTCCCGCTACAAGTGTCCGATGATCGCCTTGGAGCGCATCCCTGGGGAGCAGATCAGCCGTTTTGGTGTGATAAGAGGGCAATTGGTCGATGATAGGCTCTACAAGCTATCAGGGATGGTGGAGAAACCGAAGCCAGGCGAGGCCCCATCAGACCTGGCCATCATCGGAAGATACATCTTGACGCCTGAGATCTTCGAGATTCTCGAAAACCTTCCGCCGGGCAAGGGAGGTGAGATTCAACTGACCGATGGTCTGATGGAGCTTTTGCAGCGGCAGGTGATCTATGGCTACGAGTTCGAGGGCCGCCGGTATGACGCTGGCGACAAGCTAGGCTTTCTGATCGCTACGGTTGAGTACGGGTTGAGGAATCGCGAGCTCAGGGATGAGTTCTACAACTATCTCCGCCATTTGGACATGGACACGATCAATGGGACCAAGCCGCCTCGGAAGGCCAACAAGGAGCCTCGTAAGTGAATATCGCCCAGATGTGCGCGGCACAGGCGGAGTCTTTCCCGCACAAAACCGCGGTAGTTCACAGGGACATATCTCTCGATTTCGAATCGCTGCACGAGCTAGTTCAGAAATGTGCGGCTGGTTTTTCTGGATTGGGGCTAGCCCGAGGGGCGAAGGTTGCACTGCTCTTGGAGAAGACCCCCGCGCTCGTACTCTCGTTCATTGCGTGCGCAAGGCAGGGATTGATGGTGGTTCCGCTGAACTATCGGTTGAAGCCGGCTGCGCTGGCCCGGATAATTGACCAATATGAGATAGACGCGATTGTCGTCGCGGGCAAGTTCCTCGAGCGAATCGAAGAATTGCCTCGGGACCACAGGGCGCTTGCGAGGCTTGTCGTGTGCGGGCCTTCTGAACAGGATCAGGGCGGCGGCCTGGAATGGGACAAGTTCCTGGACGAGGCGCCCGGCGAGGTGCCGGCAGTAGATGTGGATGACGACGAGCCTTTCTACCTCAACTTCAGCTCTGGCTCGACCGGCATTCCGAAGGCCGCGGTAACAACACACACAAACCTCTTTTTCAACACGATCGCGTCCGTGGAGACGTTTGGCCTTCGGCACAATGACGTCCATTTGTGCATGTTTCCCGCCTACCTTCACCCGCACGAGATATTCCTTAGAGGTCTGTATCTTGGCGGGACATCAGTGCTTGAAAACAGCCTCTTCCCTAAATCTGTTGCGCGGGCGATAAGCGAGCATGGGGTTACGTGTATGATGGGGGCGGCTACGCTCTACGAGCGACTGCTGCCGTTCGCCTCTAACAGCCAATTCAACTACAAAACCCTCAGGATCGCCGAGAGCGGTGGGATGGTAACCCGGGAAACACTCAACAAACGGTTCGAGGCGGCGTTTGGGATTCCCATCACCCCGGTCTGGGGCAGCACCGAGACGACCGGCATTGCCGTCGCGCCTCATGCGGGCGAGGTCAGGCGAGGCGGTTCTGTTGGGAAGGCAGCGCTACACTACACAATAAGAGTTGTCCGCGAGGATGGTTCCGAGGCGGGCGAGATGGAGCTCGGCGAGATGCTCGTCTCGGGCAAGGGCGTTGCGTCTCGTTACTACAGCCCGAAAGACGGAGGTCCTGATGAGTCCGGCGGGGCCCTCGCCGAGGGATGGTTCAGAACAGGCGACCTTGTCAAACGTGATGAGAACGGGTCCATCTACTTCGTCGATCGCAAGGACTCGATGATGAAGGTGGCTGGCATGAAGGTCTTCCCGACCACGATAGAGCGCGTTCTGAAGGAGCATCCGGAGGTTGACGACGTGTGTGTCATACCGGTCGAGGACAAGCAGCGGGGTCAGGTCCCAAAAGCGATAGTAGTTAAAAAGCCCGGCACGTCGGTCGATCCTTTTGACCTCAAGGCCTTCTGCGCGTC
>CAZKNE010000153.1:0-5693 GCA_964554005.1 uncultured bacterium
CATACTGCCAACCACTTCTTGGGCGTCGGGAACCTACACCATCTACGTTCACGCCAAGGACACGGCTGGCTTCTGGGGCGACTTCACAACTGTGAAGATCTACGCCGGCCAAGAGTCTATTGGCTGTCTCTATCCGCCTGAGTTTGATGGGATGGCGCACGCGACCGACCTGCGAGAGTGCGGCAAGGTCCGGCTCGACTGGGACGAGGCAGAGGACATCAACCAGCCGGTAGTGTACAACATCTATGAATCCCGGGTCCCGTCGCTTTACGATTTCGCCCACCCAACTTACACCGAGGAGAATCTCTTCATTGAGATTACTGCCCTAGGGAATAATGTCCCATATTACTACGTCGTCAGGGCTGAAGATAGCTGCGGAAACGAGGAGAGGAACTTCGTCGAACTCTATGTCTATCCATCTGACGGCGAGGCGCCTCACTTCGAGGGCCTCAGCACTCTGGAGACCACAGGCTGCGGGGGTCTGGAGCTGACGTGGACGCCGGCCACCGACAACATCTATGGATGTTCTTCGGAGCCTATCCTCTACAACATATATGTCAGCTCCGCCAAGCGAGGCCAGGATTTCAGGTTGGCGGACTTCCAGACCACCGCCCCTGATGGGCTGATCCTGAATGGCCTACAGCACAACGCGGAGTACTACGTCGTTGTTAGGGCGCAGGACAGCGCGGCTGACTACCAGGGCCAGATCACTGACTTCGACCAGACAGTGCCGGGCGGGGACTATGACATTCTAGTCGATAGCGATGCGGAGTGGCGGGACAACGTCCTCGTCGGTTCCGAGGTGTACCCCAACATCCACCGCAATGACTCGTTCTTGATAATCGAGAACACCGAGACCACTCTCACCATCACGCCGGGTTACGGTCTTACGGACGATGATGCAACAGTAGGCTCGATCTACTGGGTGAAGGGCAAGGGCAATGAGGATACTAACCTGCAAGAGCTCGGCGCCACGGCTGATTATGCCATCAGCAACGACACAGAGAGCTGGTGGCTGGAGAACGTCTATCCCGCGTCCGGGGCCACTGTTTACAACGTGGACCACCTGGAGTTCGACATTCTTGACGACTGCTTTGGCGTTGACAAGGACTCGATCCAGCTCGTGGTCGGCTTCAACGTTACTGACAAGTGCCTTATCTCTGACGTCTGGGGCGGCTATCACGTCGAGTATTACCCGGAGGCGAGATATTCAGGTTCCGCCGATGTCCCGTATTTCGCGGGCGAGGTCGATGTGAGCGTAATGGCGTCTGAGAACACCACTTATGCACAGTTCAAAGAGGTGAGATACACTTTCACGGCATTGTATCAGCTAGATTTCGACAAATGAGATTTATTGATTAAGTGTACGAAAAGACCAATAGCGAAGAGACAAAGGAGATAACATCATGAAACTGGGCAGCGCAAGGAGATTAAACGTCGCTGTGTTTATCCTCGTGGCCGCCATGGTCGCGATACCGCTCTTGACATCTGCGGACGCCATCTGGAAAAAGTTCGGTGGGAACGAGTCGCAAAACGGCAGAACCTCCGAGATTGCTTGTGAGACGGGTGATCAGTATTGGAGCTTTTGCACAGGCAACTTTAACTTTTGTTCGCCGGCGATTGCTGCAAACGGCGAGGTCTGCTTGGGTTCGCGAAATGGGTACTTTTTCGCGCTATCTCCCGATGGCGATCTCAATTGGCAGTTCGACGCCGTCGCAAGGGTCGATTCATCGCCCGCGATCGACAGCTTCGGCAACATCTACTTCGGTGCCGGCAACGGCCTCGTTTACTGCATAACTGGCCCGACGATCGTTGCGACCGAGGGCACGCTCAACTGGGCCTATGACGCCCAAGATACTGTCTATTCGTCGCCGACGCTTGACAATGACGAGTACTCAGTTTTCTTCGGGACTGATGACGGCCGGCTCGTCTCGATTTTCTCGCAGAACTTCCCTGCCACGCAAGGAACACTCGAGTGGAGCCTCCTGTTGGGAGACCGCATCTTCGCATCGCCAGCCTATCGATATTATGACCTCGCGCCGACCGGCTCCCCCGCCGGCGACATCGCGATGGTCTATATCGGAGCCGAGCTGGGTCTATCGAATGGTGTCGTCTATGGCATTGAGGTCACAACAGACCCCGCAACCAGCACGCTGGCCACTATCCAGGTCGTATATCCCAGTGTCGGCGATGACCCCATCGGCCCAGTCGATAGCTCCGTAGCGGTCTCCGATGACGGCAACTTCATCTATTTCGGAAGCAAGGACGGAAACCTCTACTGCCTCACCTCATCCGGCTATTTGCAGTGGTCATACGAGACCAGCGGAATGGTCGACTCATCGCCCGGCATCCTCGCAACCGGCGATATTGTCGTGGGCTCGAGAGACGGTGCAGTCTATTGCGTTGACCCAACGGGAGACCTGCGGTGGTCCTTCGAGACGGGTGGCCCCATCGAATCCTCCCCAGCTATCGACGGCAACGACAACGTGATCATCGGCTCCAGGGATAATTCCCTTTACTCGATCTCGCCAACTGGAGCCCAGAACTGGCGATACATGTCAGGCTACCATGTCTGGTCGTCCCCAGTCATCGGTAAACAACCTACTAGCTTTGGGGGCGTGGAACCTCTGGTTACGACCGCGACCATCTACTTCACTGGCGCCGACATGCGCCTTCACGCCATCAGCGAGGACAGGGGTGCTCCCTACTTCCTGAGCCGCTCGCCTGATGATGGCGATACCGGCGTCAGCAAGCAGCTGTCAAAAATCATCTTTGAGATCGTGGACAACCAGACCGATGTCAACAGAGAGTCCATCTTCATGCTCTTCAGAGGAGCGCATGTCTATCCCACTTTCGAGCGAATAGAAGCTGACGCCTACCGAGGCTGGAAGGGCACATACTACTGCGGCGACGAGACCTTCGACTACAGTGAGGAGGTTACCGTAACTATCCAGGCATGTGATACGGCTTGGGAGCCTAACTGCATGGATGAAACATACTCCTTCACCATCGAGACCTCTACGAGGCGGCCTGCACTCGCACCTCGAGAGCTCAAGCTCAATGTGAATCGTCCGCGCGCGGTTGAGATAAAATAAGCCCCTCGTTCCGATTCATTCGTCTATCACCATGGCCGCCGGGCACATCCTGGCGGCCATTTTGTTTGTAGTTACTGTCAGTGTGGGACGGCCTTTCTAGGCTATCTGGGCTATGCGAGCTCAATCACCATCAATCTGATTATCGGGGCGCACAACTGACCTTGACCTGCCAGAACGCGCACACTATCGTGGCCGTGGTAGGTTAAAAAGATGAGGCTTGGATGAAGCAGAGACGGGACATGACCGGGTGGGTTTTAGTCTTTCTGGCGGCGGTGTTTGCTGCGCTCCTTGTGTCGCGCGCTGACAGCGTCGGGGTCGCATCCCTCTATGGCGGCCGCACATCGTTTGCAGCCCCGAAGGTGGCCTTCTGCTGCCTTCGCGATGAGTGGCTGGCCGGTCCGGAGTTTGCGCCGAGCAGAACTCGCCCTGGCAAAGCCCGGCTCGAGCTATTTAACCAGTTCGCGGTTCGACCCAGCTTAGATAGCGCCCCAGATTATCTCCTGAAGGCCGTGCCCGGAATCGGTCGCCGCATCGCCTCGGCGCTCATCGCGATGCGGCGGGGCGGGCACCTTTCTCCCAAAGAGCTGCTGTCCATACCTGGCGTCGGCCAAAAACGGCTGAAGTCGCTCGAGATGGCATTTGCGGTTGGGCCGCCGACAGCCCCGCCCGACCCCATAATGCTCAACCTGTAATGGATGTACTCGAAGGCCTGAACCGTCGCCAAGTTGAGGCAGTGCTCGAGACCGACGGACCCGTCCTTGTCCTTGCCGGCGCAGGAAGCGGCAAGACGAGGGCCATAGTCCACCGAATCGCATACCTCTTGGACGGGGGCATCTCACCTAGACGCATCCTTGCCGTTACATTTACTAACAAGGCCGCTGGCGAGATGAAGACCCGCACGGTGAAAATGGTGGGCCAGACCGCTGAAGCCGTGTGGCTCTGCACGTTTCACTCGTTCTGTGCAAGGGTCCTCAGGGTGCACATCGAGGAGCTGAAGCCCATCGCCGGTCGGCAGGCATACCGGCGGGGTTTCTCGATCTACGATGACGACGACAAGAAGAAGCTGCTATCGGAGTGCCTCAAGGAGATTGGGATTAAACCGAGGGCGGATGACATTAAGATGGCCCGCAGATGGGTCTCGTTCGCCAAGATCAGGGGCCTTGAGCCGGACGAGCTCGAGCCGCGGCTTGCCAAACATGGTCAGGCAAGGTTCGCCGACGTTTACGAGCGATACTTAATACGAACAGCCGCCTCCAACGCGGTCGATTTCGACGACCTTCTCGCCTTAACCCTCAGACTATTCGACGAGAACAAAGAGGTCCTTTCCCTCTACCAGGACAGGTTCGAATACTGTATGGTCGATGAGTTCCAGGACACCAACCGGGTGCAATACGAGCTGCTGAAAAGGGTCGCGGGAAAACACAGAAACCTATTCGTGGTGGGAGATGATGACCAGTCCATTTACGCCTTCCGAGGCGCTGATGTGAGAAACATCCTCGATTTCGAGCAAGACTTCCCAGATGCGAAGGTCATACATCTCGACCAGAACTACCGCTCCACAAAGAGCATTCTGGCAACCGCATCTTCACTCATCTCCAAAAACGTCGCCCGGAAGAAAAAGGACCTCTTCACTGAGAACGTTACGGGCGAAAGGGTTGAGCTGTGTGCCTGCGGGACGGAGGAGGCGGAGGCGGAGTTCGTCTGCGAAAAGATACAGAAAATCGGCCGGGCGAGCGGACACAATCCCTGCACTATTGCTGTTTTCTATCGCACAAATGCCCAGTCGAGGGCCGTCGAGGATGCACTCTTGAGATATGAGATACCCTACACCGTCGTCCGTGGCCTCCGCTTCTACCAGCGAAAGGAGGTTAAGGATGTCGTCGCGTATCTCAAAGCATCCATCAATCCTGACGATGACCTAGCTATCGCGCGGGTCATCAAGGTGCCCCCGCGCGGGATCGGCAAGACATCCATGGAGATGATTGAGGGCAAAGCACGGGCATACGGTTGCTCGCTCTTCGGCGCTATTGCCGAGCTGAAGGGTTCTGATGCTGTCAGACCTGCGCTCCGCAGGCGGCTGGCCTCCTTTCATGCGCTCATTACTTCCCTCAAGACGTCGGCCGAGACCATGCACCCGTCTGGGTTCATTGATCATATTCTTCAGGAGACCGGCTACCTGGACTACTTGCAGGATAGTGACGAGGACGGCGAGCACGCCCGGACGGAGAACGTTCGGGAGCTATCAACCGCCGCCAAGGCGTTTGTCAAGAAGCACCCAGGCGCTACCGTGGAGGATTTTGCCCAGCACGTCTCACTCATGAGCGAACTCGACCAGTTCGACGAGCACGAGCAGCCAGTCTCCCTCCTAACGCTTCACAGCGCCAAGGGCCTCGAGTTTGACTTCGTATTTTTGATCGGCGTTGAGAACGGCCTCTTGCCTCATTACTCGGCGAGGACCAGAGAACAGATCGAGGAGGAGCGGCGTCTGTTATACGTTGGGATGACCCGTGCGAAACAGAGGCTCGTTCTGACCAGGGCGTTTCGCCGACTGATCTTCGGTCGCACCGTCATCAACCCAGAATCGCCCTTCATAAGCGA
>CAZKNE010000154.1:0-5630 GCA_964554005.1 uncultured bacterium
CAGCTGTCAGAGACAAGTATTTGCCCTTTCTCGATTCGGTTCAGACGCACGAGGATTTTTTGCAGCTCCTGCTCCAGATGGCTGGTGAGCTAAAAGCATCGCATGTCGGTGCGTGGGGCGGTGGGGCCCACAAGTGGGACGTAGCAGACGAGACCGGCCATGTTGGTCTGCGCTTCGACCAGGGCTGGACTGGAGACGGTCTGAAGGTCACAAGGGTGATTAAGAACGGCCCGTGCGACAAGCCCGGAAGCGAGGTCAGAATTGGCGATATAGTGGTCGCGATTGACGGCGCGAAGGTGAGCAGAGAGGTCAACTACTGGAAGCTTCTGAACGGCAAGGTAGGGGAGAAGGTCGATCTCTTGGTGGCCAGGAAACCGGGCGGCAAGACGAGAACAGTAACGATCAAGGTTGTTGCATGGTGGGGGCTTTATCAGGACACATACAAGATGTGGGTCGCGTCCCGCAAGAAATTGGTGGACAAACTCAGCGACGCCCGCATCGGATACATCCACGTTCAGGGGATGAACATGCGTAGTTTTAGGACGTTTGTGCGGGAGCTCATGACGGACGTGCGCGATAAGGAGGCGCTCATAATCGACGTTCGCTACAATGGTGGGGGCTACACGCACGACCGCCTCCTCTCGGTTCTGGGGCGGCCGACCTATTTCTACTTGGAGGACCGGGCGGGGGCCATACGTGAGTATCAGCCCACTTTTCATTGGGGGAAACCGGCCGTAACACTGACCAACCAATACTCCTTCAGCGACGCCGAGATATTCCCGTTCTCGTTCCGGAAGCTTGGGCTCGGCAAGCTAGTGGGCGTCCCGACTGGCTCCGCAGTCATTGGCACTGGAGGTATCAGGCTCTTGGACGGGACTTGGTTCCGGCTTCCGAGCAGCGGGTGCTTCACTCTCGAGGGCAAGACCCTTGAGAACATGGGGATCAAGCCGGACATATACGTGGAGAACCCACCCGAGCAGGATTTCAGAACTACCAGCGATGCACAGCTCGAGATGGGGGTCGAGGAACTTCTCAAACAACTAGCGAAGAAAGAATAAGGGAGGAGCCATGAGAAACATAATGACAGCAGCAGGTCTCGTCTTCGCGTGCTTGGCATGGTTGTGCCTCGTTACATCGGGCGGGCTTGCCCTTGCCGAGAGCGACGCGCACTCGATCGTGGGGGCTAGGTTCCCCTCGCTCTCGCCGGACGCAAAAACAATAGCATTTACCTATCTTGGGGATATATGGACGGTCTCCGCGGAAGGTGGCCGGGCATCCAGAGTAACAGTCCACGCCAGCCTTGACGGCCTAGCGTGCTGGTCGCCCGACGGGAAGTGGCTTGCCTTCACGTCCACAAGGGAGTACAACGCGGACGTCTTCGTCATATCATCGTCAGGCGGCGTCCCGAAGAGGCTGACCTTCCATGGAGCACACGACAGCGTGTATTCATGGTCGCCCGACGGCAACAGCGTCCTTTTCTACTCCAACCGCGAGCTGAACACACCCGTGCGGGGTGGGTCGGTTTTCGCTGTGTCCCCCGACGGGGGCGTACCCGCGCGAGCCCTCGACTGCTCCGGCAGCGACGGGATTCTCTCTCCAGATGGCACCACCCTGGCTTTCGTGCGAGGAGCAACGCCGTGGTGGCGCCGCGGCTACCACGGTAGCGCCAATCGAGACATCTGGCTTAAGCGACTGGATGGGCCTTCAGCTGTCCAGTTCACCAAGTTCGATGGCTCTGACAGCGACCCAATGTGGTCAGCCGACGGCACCAGACTCTACTTCCTGTCCGACAGGGGAGGGGTCACGAACGTCTGGGTCAAGCCCATCGCCAGGGGCGAGGCGCAGAAGCTCACCGACTTTGACCGCGACGGGGTCGTTCACGCTCGCATCGCTCTGAATGGATCGAGGATTGTGTGTGAGTTTGACGGCGAGTTATACCTGGTAAACCCAACGTCCGGAGAGCACCATAAGCTCAAGATACGTGCTCCGAGCGATCTCAAAGAGAACACTACCGAGCTTGAGACCTTCACGCGCGAAGCCTCCGAGTTCGCACTCTCCACGGACGGCAAACAGATAGCTTTCGTAGTGCATGGTGAGATATTCGCCATGAGGGCGTCCGGGGCTAAAAAGTGGCTTCAGTTGACCCACACGCCGGCACGGGAGCAAGACGTGGCGTGGTCGCCCGATGGCACGAAGATCGCCTTCTGCTCCGACCGCAACGGCAATCGGGACTTATTCCTAATGGAGTCGACTGACCACAAGGAGAAGCGCCTATGTTGTTCGAGACACCGGCGGACGACGCCTCTCGTGGCGACAGAGGCGGAGGAATATGCACCCGTGTGGTCTCCAGATGGGAAGAAGGTAGCATACTTGAGGGGGCGCGGAGACCTCTGGGTTGTGGACAGAAAGGGCAAGAACGCCATAAAACTCGCTGAGGGCCTGTTCATAAGGAACGTCGGGTGGGCGCCGGACGGCAGCTGGCTCGTCCTCAGCAAGACATGCTCCGACTGGCAGTCCGATATCTTCATCGTCTCCAGCGATGGCAAGCAACTCCATAACATAACCAAGAACCCCGCATGGGACTGCAACCCACGTGTGAGCAAGGACGGCAAGAAAATCGTCTTTCTCTCAAACCGAAACGCCAACCGCCTCAGGCACGGCAATCAGGATGTCTGGCATGTTTTTTTGACGAGGCGTGACGAGGAGAAATACCGGGCGAGGCGCTCTGGGGATTTAGAGGAAAAGGCGAAGGCTAAGGCCTTCAAGAAGGCAAAGAAAGCAAAACACAAAAGGGGATTCTGGGATTTTCTCCTACGAAAAAAGCCGCGCAAGAAAGCGGTAGCGAAGAAGCTCGCTATCGACTTCGAGGACATCCACCTTCGAGCGATGAAAGTGTCGAGGACGCAGGGCAGTGCGTGGGCGCTCTCCGTCTCGCCTGATGGGAAGAGTTACGCCTTCGGTTCGGACGCTTTCGGCAGGGGCGACGTATATGTAGTTGACGAGTTCGGCAGGAGGTCCCGGCGCTTGACGAGCAGTGGGATGGACCCTCGCGAGATCGTGTGGGCCCCGAAGGCGAAACAGGTGTTCGTGCTGAGCGCTGCGGGCAAGATTATCAAAGTGAAGCCCAGCGGAGCAAATAGGCCGGTCCCATTCTCGGCGAAGATGCGGATCGATCACCGTGCGGAACGGGTGCAGATGTTTGACGAGGCCTGGCGTGCGATGAGGGACTATTTCTACGACAAGAATATGCACGGGGTTGATTGGGTTAAGGTCAAGGAGAAGTACCTGCCCCTGCTTGGGTCTGTTGCGACTCCGGGTGGGTTCAGAGTTGTTCTGGCTCAGATGATCGGCGAGCTCCGCTCGTCCCATACGGCGGTTTGGGGTTCACGCGACCGGAAGTATGAGCCAACAGGCCAGCTGGGTCTGCGCTTTGACGCCAAGTCGCAGGGCCGTGGTCTGCGTGTATCTCGCGTCCTCCCTGATGGGCCGAGCGACCAGCCGGGAAGCAAGATTGCCGTTGGGGACACGGTCCTGGCGATAGACGGCGTCAAGGTTGACAAGGCGAGTAATCCGTTTGCTCTTTTGAGAGGCAAAGTTGACGAGAGGGTTGACCTCTCAGTCATCAAGCGTGGTCGCCGGAGGCCGATGCTCGTTACAGTGAAGGCGTGGTCATCGCGCGCCATAGCGGACAAGGTGTATCTGGCGTGGGTCAAGTCCCGCAAGGCACTCGTCAAGAAGCTCAGCGGCGGGCGGGTTGGCTACACGCACATCCGCTGGATGGCGCAGAGCTCCTACGAGGAGTTCCTGAAAGAGCTCACGCACGAGATGACCGACAAAGAGTCGCTGATAGTTGACGTGCGGTTTAATTCTGGGGGCAACCTTCATGACGAGCTGCTTTCGGTTCTCGGTCGCGATGTCTATTTCTATTTCGAGGATAGGGACAAATCGCGGAAAGTCATGCAGCCTCGCTTCAACTGGCGCAAGCCGGTCGTCGCTCTCATCAACGAGTACTCTCACAGCGACGCCGAGGTGTTCCCGTATTCTTTCCGGAAGCTCGGGATAGGGAAGCTGGTCGGCGTTCCCACGTCTGGTGGGGTCATCTTCGTGAGCGGCGGGGTGACCCTCCTTGATGGGACGTTCGTTCTGATCCCCCAGTGGGGCGCTTACACGCTTGCTGGAAAGGAGCTCGAGGGCAAAGGTGTCGAGCCAGACATCTACGTTGAGAACCCACCCGAGCAGGACTTCAGCATGACGAGCGACGATCAGCTCAAGACGGCGGTCGAGGCGCTGCTGAAGCAGACCAAGTAAAACGTTGGCAGTTGACGGTTGGCAGTTCCTTCATCGTTCATCCTTCCGCCTTCATCCTTTAGTGAGTTGGCGGTTGAGGGCCATCGTGCAATAGGGTAACTTACCCTCATGAGGCTTTGATAATCGCTCAAACAGAGGCTGGTATGGCAAGCAAGACATATCGAATTGTCCTAAGGCACGAGCCGGAAGGCGGCTACACCGTGACCGTTCCGTCTTTGCCCGGATGCGTTACATTCGGCGCGGACATCACTGAGGCTCGCGCGATGGCGAAGGAGGCGATCGCTGCATATCTTGAAAGCATGGCCAAACACGGGGAGGTCATTATCGATGACACCGCCAACGTGGCCGCACAGAACTGAGGAGATGAGGCATGGGCACGTTTTCAGTAAGAGTTACGCTTCGCAACTGGCAGAACAGGTTTCTGCTCGAGGACAAGCGCGGCGAGGACGTGGTCTGCGACGCAATAGTTGATTCCGGGGCGGTCCAATTGGCACTTCCGGTCGAGATCGTGGAACGACTTAGGCTTCTTCCAATGGACAAGATCACCGTCTTCACTGCCGACGGCGGCAGCCACGAATACCGCGTTGTAGGCATTGTTGAGATTGAGGTGCAGGGCAGGAAGTGCGCGGTGCAAGCCATAGAGATTCCACGAGACACAAGGCCACTGCTGGGAGCAGTTCCGCTAGAGCAAATGGACTGGCATATCGATCCAGTGAACCAGAAGCTGGTCGGCAGACCTGAATCACCCGACAAGCCGCTTCTGCCATTAGTTTAGTCAGTTGGCAGTTGACCGTGAGATAGAGTGCTATTGCGAGATGGCCTAATGGATGAGATAGAGCTTGAGAGTCCGAAGGCGAGTCCGGCGGAGACGCTTCGAGCCTATTCCTTTTTTTACAGCGAGAAGAGGTTGGGATGGGAAACATTTTATTTCATCGCCGCGCAGGTTATTCTCATCTCGTCATATCTGGTGTTAGCTTCGTTAGCCCAGAGCCGCGATGCGGACCTACGTCCAGTCATCATATCTGAGGCACATCGCTGCGTGTTTTGGGGAGGGATGTTTTTCGCCGTTGCCACAATCAGAGATGCTTACAAGCGACGCCGCCGGAGACAACGGCTACGCATAAGCGTGTGGGAGCATGAGATTAAGACATTCTGCGCCAAAAGGCGGACCCTTATCTTCGCGGCGCTTCCACCCCCAGTGGCGCTCGCAGTCTGGCTGACACTCTTCTTCATTAGGCGTTGCTGGGAGTGAATGATATTCGCCATGTGCTCTGCTACTCCAGAACGTCCGTTGAACCGAGGTGACATGTGAAGACAGAACT
>CAZKNE010000155.1:0-5622 GCA_964554005.1 uncultured bacterium
CGTTTGCGAGCCAGAAGGGAGCATAAATGGCGCTAGACAAGGAGCTTTTGGAGATATTGGTCTGCCCGAAGTGCAAGGGCGAACTTGACTACAAGGAACAGGAGAACAGGCTCATCTGCCACGCCTGCAAACTCGCCTATCGCATTGAAGACGACATTCCCGTGATGCTGATTGACGAGGCCGCGGTCTTCGTAGGACCTGATAGCGGGGGCTGATGCACATTGCCGACGCGCTGGGCACGTCCAGCGTGGCGCTGTTTGGCAAGACCGAGCTCCGACTCTGGCATCCGTGGCAATCCACGCACATCGCCTTGAGGCCCTGCACGGAGATAACATGCAAGCCATCGTGCCCTCATCGCAGGACCCGTGAAGGCTGCCTCGCCCTAATATCAGAAGACGAGCTTCTGCGCGCTATCCTGGAGCTCGAGTTCCTCCGCGGTTGAGCGGCGAAGTGCCCATGGGGCGGATTCGGACGCCACCTCGAATCCACGTAGTGTAGGGGTGCTGCTTGCTGCACCCTTGATGATTGGACATAGGGCGGGGCAAGCACCGCCCCTACGACTCCACGCGGATTTATGGGACAGCCTCTGAGGTCAAGGGTTTATTATATGACTTAGGCAAGCACCCAGCGGCCGTGCTGGCGGATAGCGTCGTACATGGCATCCGGCGCGAGGTCGGCGCCGTTCGGCCACTGAACCGCACCCATTTCAACATGGACCCTCGCGAATTCCTCCCAGTTGCGTAATGGCTCGAATGGCGTGCCTTCCACCTTGCGATCGCTGAGAAAGCCCTTCAGGTCCACTTCGCCGACCGTGCCATCCACAAATGTTATCTGAAGGCGCAGGCCGCGCAAGGCGTTGACCGAGGCGACACGCCACGGTGCTTTTGGCTGAATGACCGGCGCTATCTGAGGGGTTCTATGGGCTTCGGGGTTCGTAACTGCTCGCATAACTCCCAGTCCTTCTAACCCTTACGAGACAGCCGTCCATCATTTCCTGCTATTGAATATCCCATCGATTATTCCATATTCTTTCGCCTCGGAAGCGGAGATGAAGAAGTCTCTCGAGGTGTCTCGCCTTATCTTGCGCAGGGGTTGACCTGTATGTTTGACCAGCATTTCATACATAATCTCTCGTTTTCTCGACATCTCATTGCGATAGATGTCCAAGTCCGTGAACTTGCCCTCGTAGCCGCCAGCCGGCTCGTGCAGCATGATCGTCCCGTGCGGCAGCGAGTAGCGCTTGCCGGAGGCTCCAGCGGCAAGCAGCAAGGCCGCCATGCTTCCAGCCAGTCCAAAGCAGATCGTGCTGACGTTGGCCTTGACGTACTGAATCGTGTCATATATCGCCAGTCCCGCCGTGATGCTTCCGCCGGGGCTATTGATATAGAGGCTGATGTCCTTCTCAGGGTCTTCCGCCTCAAGGAACAACAGCTGCGCGACGATGAGGCTTGCCAGCTCGTCGTGGATCGGCCCATGCAGAAATATTATCCAATCCTTCAAGAGACGAGAATAGATGTCGTAAGCCCGTTCGCCCCTGCCAGTCTCCTCAACTACCATCGGCACAAGTGCCATTTTTGCTCCTCCCTATTGAGCCTGTTGCGGTCCTTCTGTCTCGTCGTCTCTGGCCTGCTCACCCTCAGTATCGGTGATTAGCTCACACTCAAGACGCGTCAGAAGAAACTCTATTGTTTTGATGTCGATCACCTTTGCTCGCGCCATAAGCGTTATCCTGAATCGCTCGATCAGGTAGTCCTTCGCGTTGCGCTCAGCCCCGGGCCGTGCCCCACTGTTCTTGATAACACCATCGATCTCACTCTGTGGCGCATCGATACCCTCTTGCAGGGCCACCTGAGAGACAAGCAGCTCGCGTTTGACTGTGTCGAGGACCATTGGCTCGAGCTTGTGCGCTATCGCCTCGAACTCATCCTCTGAGTGCTCCTTGTTCAGAAGACCCTCTTCAACCATCCCGATCATCATTCGAACAGTGCGGCTTCTCAGAACCTTGGGATGAACCGTGAGCGGATTGCTCTCAAGGAGCTTGGTCAACATCGCTCGCTCCTTTATCTGCTGATGTTCATGGTCGTATTTCTCCTGAACTCGCTGCCTGAGCAGTTCACGCAGTTCCTCGAGCGTCCGTGTCTCGCCAACCATCTCCGCAAAGGAATCGTCCAGCGGCGGCAGCTCCAGCTTCTTAATCTCCTTGACCTTGATGCTCGCCCGAACTTGCCTCCCACGCAGGGACTCGTCCGGGAAATCGCCCGGCACTGTGTAGTCGCCGACGGCCTCCTCCTCAGGCCTCCTGCCGACAAAGTGCAGCCCATATAATCTTGTCTCGGCCGACGAAACCTCCACAGTCTCGCCCGGTGCGGAGACGATGACCTCGCCATCCTCGCGGCCTAGAAACGCTGCATCCACCGTAATCCTGTCGCCAACTCTGACCTCAACGTCGGGACCCTCGACCGGCCTAAGCACCGCAAAGCGCTCCCGAAGCCGCTCTATCATCTCGTCAACTTGTTTAGGTGTAACCTGTTTGGCAGGCGCAATCCTCACATGTATTCGTTCGTATCCGCGCACCTCGGGCACGAAGTTCGCGCGGACATTCAGCCTGAACGTAAACGGTTTGCTCTCCTCAAGCGGCACGAGCGACTCCATCTTGGGAGACTCGATCAGGGAGATATTCTGCTCCTGCGTTGCCCGCATTGAATACGCCTTCACAAGCGACTCGCGAACCTCCTGTTTGACCTTGCCGCCAAACTTCCGCCGAACAGCGCTATTTGGCGCCTTGCCGGGCCTGAAACCAGGGGCGATTACCGACTTGCGGTAGCGGTTATAGGCTCTACCGAACTCCTCGTCCACATCCTTCGGGCTGAGCTCGACATCAAGCGTCTCAAGCTCGCCCTCCCTCGACACGACCGTTACTTTCATAAAAGACCTTCTCTTCGATAACGTTACCTCTTGTCCAAATCGCCTCAGCTACAACCGAGGTAATGAGATATGCCCGTTTATTAACGCAACGGCAACGACTCTGCAAGGTTTTGCCCACACGCCGAACCAGCCAGTTCAGACCTCGCTGAGGCTTTCAGGAGAAGGACTCGAGCGCCGCAAGGAGCTCCTCCGCCGAGACAGTCGCCGTGCCCCTCTTCATCACGACGAGCCCGCCAGCGATGTTGGCGAGATGCGCTGCATCGCTGAACGTCGCGCCAGCTGCAAGCGCCGTTGTGAAAACGGCCACGACAGTATCTCCCGCACCGGTCACGTCAGCGACCTCATCGGTCCCGAAGATCGGTATCGACTCGCTGCCATTCTCGTCAAGCAGCATCATCCCCTTGCTCCCGCGTGTAACAAGAATCGCCTCGAGCGAGAGCTTCTTGCGGAGCATCTCGGCGGTCTGAGCAAGCCTGGAGTCGTCCGTCTGAAGCGGGACCTTCAGCACCTCCTCGATCTCAGTCTCGTTCGGTGTTTGGGCGGTTACGCCTGAGTAGCGCAGCAGGCCGTATCGCGTATCGACCGCGATCGGGAGGTCTCGCTGCTCGGCAATTTCCCGAACTGCCCCAAAGAGCTCGTCTGAGACGAGTCCGTGGCCATAGTCCGAGATGATGATGCCGTCGGCAACTTGAGCTGCCTTCTGGGTCCGATCAAGAAAGGCTGAGCGGGCCTTATCATCAAGCCTCGGCGCAGCGCATCTGTCCATCCTGACGATCTGTTGGCGCGCCCTGTGCCGACCCCCGGCGAGTATCCTCGTCTTGATCGATGTGTGCACGCCTCCGAGGCGCAAGAGCGCATCGCTCTCGATGCCTCGCCTCTGCGCCTCGCCCCAGACGGCGTCGCCTTGGGCATCCTTGCCCACAACGCCGGCGAGAAACGTCCTTGCCCCGCAGGCGCGAACGTTGTTTGCAGCGTTGCCAGCTCCCCCAAGAAAGACCTGCTCCGAGTCGAACTCCAGTATTAGCACGGGCGCCTCGCGGGAGATTCGCGACGTGTTGCCAAGCACGTAAACGTCCGCGATCAGATCGCCGACGACGAGAACTGTTACGTCCTTGAAGCGATGGATTGTTTCAAGCAGCCTTCTCTTCATAAGGATGACCCCGCCGGGCCAGCACGGAGCTCATGTCTGCACACAGCTGCCGTCATCTGGCGATGCTGGCCAGGACTTTGTCGGTCGCACGAAGCCGATTGCCGAGCCTTCGAGTGATGTTCACGATGGTCCTCATAAACGCATCGAAGTCCTTCGAGTGCAGATCGAGCAATGCCGCCCTCGTGATAATCAGCACCTTTGTGTCTTGTCTCGCAATGAGAGACGCAGACCTGGGTTGGCTGTCGATCAGAGACATCTCGCCCGCAAAATCGCCGGCCGCAAGCTCAGCTATCTTAACTGCATCTTTCGTATCGCGGTTCAGTAGGACATCAACCGAGCCTGACTTAATTATGAACAGACAATCGCCCAGGCTGCCCTCGGCGGCTATGACGGACTTGGCCCCGTAGGATTTGGCGATGGCGTTCCTGTCGAAAAAGGTTAGGGCCTCCTCGCCAACTCCCTCAAACAGAGACGTTGCTCTGATGACGTCGATGTTCTGCATTGGTCTATTGGTTCACAAGCAGTTCTGGCCACTCGCCCCTGTTCCCGTCTGCGTCTCTGACGGTGATGTGGAGCATGTGAAGCCCGTGCGGGAGCTCGTATGGCTTGCTCTTGATCACGCCATATATACCGTCTCCGGCCGCGAAATCCCCGCTCTGTCCGTCGTCCAAAAGCTCGGCCTCTTTGGCCACGCCCGGATGGTTCTCGAACGACAGAACGACTGATGCGATGTCAGAGAGGCCATCTGGGTCATCGACCAGGGCGACCGCGCTGAGCGTGCCGCCCGATTCTGGCGTGAGCTCGGACGAGAAAAACCCGGCCAACAGGACTCTTGGTGCGTCGGGGTTTTTCGGCCCAGCGCCACCCTCGAACGCCGTCCGCTGCTCAATCTGCCAGTCGTCGTAGTCGCCTATCGGCAGGTATGGCCAGACCACAATCTGCCTCCCGTTGCTGAGCGAGGCGACAAGTTCCAGCGTGTAGTAGCCCGGCACGAGCGACCCGACGGGAAAGTCCGCAGTGTAGAAATAAGGAAGCGTCTCGTCGAGTGAAATACCTAGTGGGTTGCCCCCAATATAGAGGTCAAGGCTCTCGATAGGGAACGCTGGGTTAGCGTAGGCCTGCATCTCGAACTCCCCGCCAGCCACGTTCAGGTCAGTATTCACGTAGCCAGCCGCAAAGACAGGCACTCCGGACGGTGTCTCCTCCGGACCAATGAGCCAGTCAACCGCCCTTGAAAAGAGCATCTGTCCCTGCTCAACGTCATCGACATCACCAACGTCAAAAGTAAGATAGACCCCGTGTGCGTCCAAGTTCTCGGTGCGGACTCCCGCCTTCTGGCTCTCGTCATCAGCAAAATGCAGAAACGCATCGCAGCCTTCAAGCGGTGTGAGGTAGTCAGGCGTAGCGGGAAACTCCTCGGTGCCCGACAGGCCAAAACTGAGCGCATCGCCTATGGCGTCCCCGGGCTTGCCAACTAGGGCAAGGCTCTCATCCGCTGACCTCGTGCCGCCGACCTCGCAGTGGAAAGTGTCCTCGAAGAATGTCCC
>CAZKNE010000156.1:0-5619 GCA_964554005.1 uncultured bacterium
CAAAATGCTAATGACACGAGGGTTGAACGGGCGGTCGAGTAGGGTTATGCTGCCCCAGCACTTATGAGCGATGTTGTGTTCGCTTGGATCCGGTTCAAAGGTCTTAAGAGGAGAGATAGAGTGAATAGGCTGAGATCGGGGTGCCAGAGCCAGAAAATGCGACGGAAAGCCACATTGGGGGTTGTTCAGTTACTCACAGTGGCGGCGCTCGGCATTTTAGGGCTCGGCTGTCACGCTGTCTCGCTCGACCTATCGCCTCCTCAACAAGGGGTCTTGAGCAAGCTTGACGTCCTTGAAGGGAAGATCGAGGGTGCCTCGAGCGGGACGCTCGTCATAAGGCCGGCAGAGCCCGGCTCGGACGTGTCCGTTGTCTTCAAGGTGAAGAACCTCGCCGCCGAGTGGCACCCCATAATTGACCTGGGCGTGGATTTCTCTGACATCGAACGGCATCCGGTTGAGGTTTTCTGGCACGGGCCAAACGAACAGTTCAGCTCGAGCAGAAGCGTCAGGCAAACCTTCAACCTAAAATACCTCGCCGGACCGAGCGTGCGGCAGCGATTGACGCTCAACCTGGCCGGCAATCCCGCCTGGCGAGGGACAGTTACCGCGGTCAAGGTGATGCTGCCCAAGGTCTCTAGGCCAGTTGGGATCGATTTCGTCCGGTTCCCGAGTGTCCCAGTGCTGTCGCTGATGATGCCGTTCAGGAAATGGTTCGGGCTTAACAAGAGGGTGTTCCTCGCATACTTACCATTACTGATAGTGATGGTGTTTTCTGTCCTCAACATCAGGTCGGCAGTCGCCAGTGCAAGGGTTGGAGGCGCTGGCGGCCTAAGAAACTGGAAAGTGAGCGGATGGGCAAAAGATGCGAGCTGGCAAGTGCTCTTCTGGGGGCTCTGCTTGGTCTTCGCTGCCAACGCCGTCTTCCCATTTGATTTCTTCCCGTATCTGAAGTTCCCCATTGCCGGCGTCTATGTCCTGCTGCCAGAGATCATCCTTGCCCTGCTTGTGCTCATGGGAGTTACTTCACTAGGCCCCAAAATCGCTCGGCTCAGCGCGCCAGAATGGGCGTTTATGGCATTTTTTGGGGTAGCCCTACTCTCCATCAAGAACGCCTCCGCTCCCGACCGTTCACTGCTCAGAATCATCTACTACCTCCTTCCTGCCATACTCTTTATGGCTCTTGGCAGATCTGTCCTCAGCCGCAGACCCAAACTAGCCATAGCGAGGCGCTTCAGCATCGCCGTCCTGCTCGCTGCATCCTGGGTAGCGTTCCATGCCGTAGTAGAGGGCCTTTTCGACCATAACTACCTCCTCGATACGTTCTACCGAGCGTTCGCACCAATATACGTTGAATATACGCTCGGTATGCCCGTCGCCTCGTCGTTCACAGACCCCAGCGTCCTCGGCTCATTCCTCGTCATGTGTCTCCCGCTGGCCTTATTCTTCGCACTGCACGAGCAACGAAGTAGCTGGCTGCGCATCCTCGGTTCAGTTTCAAGCGGCCTGATCGCCATCGCCCTGGTCTATGCCTGCTCGTACGGCAGCCTCGTCGCGGTAATCGCAGCGCTAGGAATATACTTCCTCCGTATGCACAAGAAGCTGCTCGTGGGCCTATCCGCGGTCGGCGTGGTGGCTGTCGTCGTTGCCGCGGTGCTGATGGCGCCACAATATAAGCAATACCTGGCCGATGTCAGGCAGGTTGATGGGCTGATCCGACAGGGGCACTTGACGCAGGACGAGATCGTCGAGCTCGCCGGCGAAAGGCTCGACCACACGCTGCTTTACTCCGTCAACCAGAGAGTTGATGGTGGCCTGAGCGCCCTTAGGATGATGCGAGACTGCCCGGTATTCGGGATCGGGATAGGCAATTTCGAGGCGCTTTTCGATGAGTATTACCGCAAGAACCCTGAGACTTTGAGAATTTACAAGGTTCCGGACAACGTTTTATTCACGATATTGGCCGAGACAGGTATTCTGGGGCTTCTAGCTTTCCTCGTCTTCGTAGCCACAGTCGTCCGAGCGTCCCTGCGCGCGCTCAGGGTCACAAAGACTAACCGCTACTGGAACAGTTATGTTTGGGCAGTGTGCGTTGCGATTGTGGGCTTTGGCGTCAATTGTCTCGCCTATGATGGGATGTTCTGGTTCTCTCCAAGTTTCGCTTTCTGGGCAGTTCTGGGGATGTTCCTGCCGCTTGCGTCTTCAAGCACGGCCCAGGCAAGGTGAGCCGCTTCCATGCGCTCCTGCGCCGGCTACTCGCCGCTGTGGCCTGCCGAATCTGCGATATCGACCGATAGGAACGAGGCGAGGTCGGAAACTGCTCGTCTGATCTTCTCTACGTTATTCGAGACGTCCGCGCCCGCTACCAGAGCTCGGCTCTGCATAGGAGAAGCGAGCTTGTCTAGTTCCTCCGAGAGGCCCGCCAGGTCCTGCTGAAGCGCATCCGCGGCGTTGCGGTTCTTGGCGTTCTTGGCGACGACGAAGGAGAAAAAATCGCTGGCGAGCTGATACCGTCCGTCACGGGATAGGTCGTCAATACCCTCACACTTTTCGACAAACTTCTCGTATTCGCCGAGAAGCCCCTGCTGCAAAGAGGTTATCTCGGCCATGAGCTGCATCATTTGTCCGATTGAGTCCTTCAGGGAATTAACCGTGGCCAAAACGCTTTCGCCCTCGGCCCCCTTCGCATTTTCTCCGGTTTTGCGGGATACCTCCGAGCCCGCTGCCAAGCTGTCCAACAGGGACAGGATGCCCTCAACTTTGCCCTTAAGCTCTCTTGCTTGTGCCCTCTTCCCGCTCCCAAAGACCATAGCTCGCCTCATTTCTCCGTGGTCGAAAGCTTTAATAGAATTATCCAAAAACCGATAAGAACCATAACACATCGGCTGCGCTGCCGCAAGTTGCGCCAGAGAACAATTTCGCTATTGACACGTCAACTACTATTCAGCTATTCTATGTTTTACATATAGCAAGTGGTTGAGCATCTTGCATAGCCACATTTTTAGTGATTAGTAGGCCAGAAGGGGCAAATGCTGGCTTGTTGCGCTATTGGTATTTTTCTTTCAAGGCGCTTGGTCTGCGTCCAGGGGCTATTGATCCTTTGATAACGAGAACTCCTGTTTTATTGGAATTGAGTATCTACGCCGTATTTGGTTCAAACCAAGAAAGGGTGGTGCGATAGTAATGATCGGACGACACAGATTTGCTTTGACGCTGGGTGTTTTGGTTCTTTTGGGCCTGATAGCGTCTTCGGCCTCGGCCCTTCCTGCGGGAGACGTATGGCCGAGCTATTTTCACGACAATCACAATTCGGGGCGGAGTCCCTTCGAGGGGCCTGAGGGTCCGTTCCTGAAATGGACGTTTGAAGACTCATTCTCGTATTCGTCGCCCATCATAGGGACTGATGGGACGATCTACGTCGGGACCGGGGACTCGGGCGGGCTTGCAACGGAGTCCCTAATTGCCCTTGACCCGACAGGTCAGATGCTCTGGTCCTACGAGACCGATTCAAACATCTGGACTACCCCAGCGATTGCCAGCGACGGCAGCATCTGCTTTATGACTGCCTATGGCAATGCGACGTTCATTGATAGTGCTGGCAGCTTGCTCTGGAGGACACCGCTTGGTGGGAGGACCTACCTTTCCTCGCCAACGATAGACGATGCCCGCGGCCTCGTCTATGTGCCTTTATGGGAATATGATGGGGATGGTGGCCTTTATGGCCTCTATCTTCACGGCGCAAGCCAGGGCACGATAGCCTGGCACAATGACCTGTCAGGGCCGGAGTTCATCAGCACTCCTGCGCTTCACGATGACACTATTTACGTGGGAGCAGGGGGTTGGGGGATAGGAGGGGGCTGCCTTTGCGCCCTTGACGCATCATCCGGAACCTTGCAGTGGCAATACCCCAGCGGTTCCACGGTCGATGCGCCTGTCATTTGGCCTTCCGTATCCGATTCCGGTGATTTCATCTACTTCAGCGATGAAGATGGAACTGTGTATTGCGTGGCGTCCACCGGAACGTTGGAGTGGCTCAACACTGACCCTGATGGTAGTGAGACTTTTTGGCCTCCGGCGATTGCGACGGACGGCTCGGTCTATGTCCTGGATGAGGGGGGCTATCTTTATTCCATCGCCTCGCAAGGCACAGTCAACTGGTCGCTCGATGTCGGGGCATCCTACTTCTCATCCGTGGTCATTGGAGGCAATGGCACGTTATACGTTTCGAGAGAGTCAGGTGATTTGCTCGCCATATCGCCCGCCGGGCAGGTACTCTGGGGTTTAACGCTGCACGCGAGCGTGCTCTCGCCGGCCGCGATCGCTACTGACGGAACGCTCTATTTCTGCTCTTGGGAGTCGGCGCTCTATGCCGTCAACAAAACCTGCCTGCTCTGGGACCCACAACTTCATCCGACGATCGGCCATTCCACGGACACGTATTATTTTGGTGTTCGATTCGACGATCCATCCACAACCTCAACGGTAGTAACCATCCAGGTGCATATCGACGGCACAACGCTTGATTTGCAGTGGGAGTGCGGTGTATGTTGGGGTGCGACCACAAGCTCACTGACCGAGGGCGCCCACGAGCATTACTTCAGCTACGAGACACCGTCTGGTGGATATGGCACCTTGCCCTATGATGGAACATATTTCCCGGGCCCCATGATCGACGACACACCGCCGGTCTCCACGTGTTCGGCCAACAGCTGCTACAACACCTCGCCCGTTACGGTCTCATTCAGCGCGACCGACAACCTGACGACTGTGGCGACAGTATCGCTTTATTATCGCCGCACGTGGGACTGCGAGGGCTCTCAGGATTGGGGCTCATGGACGCTATATGAGTCAACCGATTCAACGGTCGGCGTCTTCTCGCTGCCCTGGTCGCTCGAGGGCCGGATCGAGTTCTACACGATCGCCTCCGATTGGGTTGCGAATACAGAATCCAAGAGCGCTTACGACTGCTGGACCATCTACGACGACACTGCGCCGGTCACCTACGTAACTTCCCAGTCCAGCTACTGGGGCGGACCTGCGTATCCCGCCCCCATCCGGGTGGACTACGACGTTGATGAGAGCTGCACTTATGAGCCGGACGTCGAGCTCTGGTATCAATATGACGGCGGCCCGTGGACCTACGACCAGAGGGAAGAGGGGAGCGGCTCTGAGGGCTACTTCAACTTCCACCCCACGGCAGACGGTGAATACACGTTCGGCTGCGTTACCACCGACAACTGCGGCAACGACGAGGGCACGCCTGGCAGTATTGTCGCGGTGAAATATGACACGACCGCTCCTACATCCGTCGTAACCGACGCGCCCACTTGCGATGCTGATGGGACGTTCGACGTTGATGTCGCTGCAACAGACCCGAGCGTCAGCCCAAACATGTCGGGGATTGCGTATGTGTGGCTGTATTATCAGTACGACGGAGGTAATTGGCGCTACTATACTGGAGGTTATCAAGGCTGTTCTGAGCATGCGAGCGATTCTTTCCACTTTGTTGCAACCTTAGGCGATGGCATCTACGGCTTCACTACTGCTTCCAGAGATTGCTGCAACAACACCGAAGCATTTCCTAGCGCCTCGACGCCTCCAGACATGGAGACGATCGTTGAT
>CAZKNE010000157.1:0-5617 GCA_964554005.1 uncultured bacterium
TTACCAAAGCGAGCTCCGTGGAGGTCGCCTTCAGCGCGAGCGACGAGTCGAGCGGGCTTGCTCAGACGAGACTTTATTATCGGTATGCAGGAGGCGAGTGGACGTTCGCGGACCAGACAGGCAGCGACGAGGCGGGAACATTCGCCTTCTCATTCGGCGACGGCGATGGGGTATATGAGTTCTACACAATCGCAACAGACATCGCTGGCAACACCGAGTCCGTGCCCGAAGAGCCCGATGCGACGGTGCTCTCTGATAGGTCTGCGCCAACGTCCGAGTGCAGCTCGCCGGAGACTGCGAACGAGGGGTTCGAGGTGAGCTACTCGTCCGACGACGGCGAGGGATCGGGCGTCGTCTCAATTGATCTTTGGTTCAGATTCTCCTATGACCAGGGACAGACGTGGTGCCCGGACTGGACAGCGAGCGGGAGCTCGTCTTCGGAGCCCGCTGGCGTCTTCTCCTATCAGCCCGAATTGGGCGAGGGGATATACGAGTTCTACACAATCGCGACGGACGATGCTGGGAACATCGAGGAGTCGCCGCAGGCCGCCGACTGCAGCACAAATTATGTAACGGAGAAGCCTACATCGAGCGCCTCGTCGCCTGAATACGAGAACAGCGATCCCATAGCCGTGTCGTTCGAGGCGCGCGACTCAAGTGGCATAAAGGAGGTTCAACTTTATTATCGCTATGCGCAACAGGACGGCTCGGATTGGACTGACTACACTGACAGCGGCCTCAGAGCCTACACCGAGGAGGGGACCTTTGACTTCGCCGCAGAGAGCTTCTATGGCGAGGGCATCTATCAGTTCTACACAATAAGCGTTGACGCCGCAGACAACGTCGAGGACGCTCCAGAGCAGGCTGACTGCCAGACCATCTACGATGCAACGTTGCCAAAGTCGTATCTCTTCTCGCCGGATTACGCCTCGGCCGCATCGATCAGCTCGGTCTTTGAGACCGACTATGACCTGTCTGGCATTGACAAGGTGGAGCTTTGGTTCCGCTACTCCGCCGATAACGGCGGGACGTTTGAACCGGACTGGAGCGACAGTGGCGTGTTCTCCGAGGCCACGGGAGGGTCTCTCATGTTTGGCGCTGAGGATGGGGACGGGCTTTATGAGTTGATGACGCTCGCAGCTGACAACGCGGGCAATCAGGAGGATAAAGGCCAGGTAGCAGACCAGACCGTCATCTTGGACACGATGCCGCCGGCGGCGACTGTATCGTGCATGGAATACGCAACTGAGCTCCCGTTGGAGCTCGACTTCACGGCAACGGACGGCACGATCGGCTCGGACGTGGCACTTGTTCTCTTCTGGTATCGCTTCGAGGACGGAGATTGGACGCCAACAGGCCTCGAGGCCGAGGGTACTTCTGGCACTGTGTCATTCTCGCCCAGTGAGGGCAGCGGCACTTACCAATTTTTCGCCATATCGAAAGACGCAGCCGGCAATACCGAACCGCTCCTCTACGAGCCGGAAGCCGAGCTGGTCTTCGACGACCAGATGCCGACATCCTTCGCATTCTGCTCCAACTTCAGCACATCGTCCGTGATCGAGGTCGGCTACGAGGCCACAGGCCGAGAGAGCGGCATTGCGAGCGTGTCGCTGTTCTACCGGTTCAGTTTGGACGGAGGATCGAGCTGGGCTCCGGATTGGGCGGATTCTGGCCAGAGTCGCGACACACCGTTCGGGAGCTTCGACTTCACGGCTGACCAAGGCGAGGGCAGATACGAGTTCTATACGCTCGCTGAGAATAACGCCGGCAGCGTTGAGCCTCCACCGAGCACTGCGGACGCCTGGTGCATATATGATGGCACTGTTCCATCGTATCAACTCTCGTCGCCGGAACTCTCCAACAGCTCGCCTATCGACGTAGATTTCGAGGTCGATGACGGCCAGGCCGGCAGTGGCCTTCGCTCCATCGAGCTTTACTACCGCTTTGATGGCGGAGATTGGCAGGCGTCAGGCCTCGACTCAAGCCAGACAACGGGAACGTTCGCCTTCACGCCTGAGCAGGGAGACGGACTCTTCCAGTTCTCCGCGCTCGTCATCGATAAGGCTGAAAACTCCACGGCTGGCTCGTTCGAGGTGAAGACCAGCACGCAATATGACACTGCGGCGCCCTCCTCGACACTTGCGGGCCCGGCCGCTGTCAGTGAAGGGCCGCTTCAGTTGCATTATGAAGTTTCGGGGACCGATGGCCTACTAAAGGTGTCGTTGTTTTACAGGTTCAGCCAGAACTGCGGAGAGAACTGGGACGTCCCGTGGACCGATACGGGTCTGTCAGGAGACGACACTGAGGGTGATTTCACATTTGAAACTGAGCAGGGCGACGGGCTGTATCAGTTCAAGTCGGTCGCGGAGGACACTGCCGGCAACGTTGAGCAGAAAGAGGCCGCTGACACCCAAACTATTCTCGATTCAGGCCAGCCGCTCTCCTCGCTCGAGGGGCCGGAGTGCGCCTCAGGCTCAAGCATTCTGATCAGTTTCACGGCCTCTGACCCGGGCTGCGGCTCCGGCATCGTTGCAGTCCACC
The DNA here is from genome assembly GCA_964554005.1 of uncultured bacterium. GTDB lineage: Bacteria > B130-G9 > B130-G9 > B130-G9 > B130-G9 > B130-G9. Next base: position 2,542 of record CAZKNE010000157.1, read on the forward strand.
TGTTCTTCAGCTCTGCGGTCTCCGACTGGCAGGAGGCGGACGTGGGGGCCACGGGCACCGAGGGTGTTATTCAGTTCGCACCGCCGGACGGCGAGGGCTGGTATCAGTTCTATTCCCAGGCTGAAGACGGCGCCGGCAATCTAGAATCCACCAACGGGGCGCAGATCGAGGTTACGTTCGACAGAACACCGCCAGAATCGAGCTGCCAGGCAGAGCCCTATCCGTCGCACTCACCGGTTGAGATCGGTATGCAGGCGGCAGACGCCACAACCGAGCCGGTTGAGATAGCGCTTTACTATCGGTTCAGGCTCCCAGGCAGCGGTTGGCAGCCCAACTGGACCGACACAGGGCAGCGAGCTGACGGCGATTCTGGGTCGCTGCAATTCCATACCCCATGCGGCGAGGGGATATACGAGCTGTGCAGCATAGGCCAGGACCGCTGCGGCAACACCGAGCAGATCGAGACGCGACGAGCGGTGCAGAGCATTTTTGACATGACGCCGCCGGTATCGACACTTAGCGCGAGCTCCGTGGCGAGTTCGGGCACTCTCAATCTGAGCTTCACATCTTTTGATGGACTGAGTGGGCTGAGCTCCGCCAAGCTGCTTTACGGCTTTGGCGACGAGGACCTTGAGCCAACTGGCCTTGCCACAACCGCAACCGAGGGCATATTCGCATTTTCCTTCGACGACTCTGACCGGCAGGGAACATACCGGTTCGCGTGCGTTGGAACTGACCGCGCAGGAAACCAGGAGCAACCTGCTACTAACAACACAGTCTCGGTTCAGTTCGATCTCGATGCACCCAGTTCTAGAGCAGTAGCGCCGAGGTTTGCGAACCATCTGCCCATCCAAATAGAGTGCTTTGCGACAGACGGGACTGTCGGCACTGGCGTCGTGAAGGTCGAGCTCTACTACCGCTTTGGAGAGCAGGACTGGCAGTTCTCGAACCTGTCGCAAGAATGCAGCACTAGCGCGACGTTCACGTTCGACTCAGAGCACGGGAACGGCACATACGAGTTCTTCAGCATCGCGCTCGACGGGGCCGGCAACAGTGAAGCAATGAAGACCGAGGCAGACACTCAGACGCTGATTGATAACAAGCGTCCAGATTCGGAGGCGTCTTGCCAGCCTTGTTATTCCCAGGCACCAATCGAGATGTCTTATGCGGCCACGACAGGCACGTGCCAGCTTGAGAAGGTAGCGCTGTGGTATCGCTATTTTGACGGCACCAGCTGGACATCGTGGGCCGATTCGGGCGCTTCGGATGGCGGCACGAAAGGAAGCATCTCGTTCTCGCCGATACTCGGGGACGGGCGTTATGAGTTCTACACGTTGGCTGAGGACGAGTGCGGCAACATAGAATTCGGGCCTGGCATCGCCGACTGCACCACCCTGTTTGACACAACAGCCCCCGTCTGCCTCCTCTCGGTCGCGCCGTTCTGCAACCACACTGCGGTGCGCGTGGATTACCAGTGCGATGACGGGCAGCTGGGGTCCGGAGCAGGGCCCATAGACTTCTGGCTCAGGATGCAGGGCGGAGACTGGCAGCTTCAGTCCGCCGCGAAAGGATATGGTCCGCAGGGCTACGTTGTCCTGAACCTCGAGCCTCAGGAGGGTCATTACGACCTCACAGCCGTCTCGACTGACATCGCCGGCAACACGAGCGGTTTCACGGGCGAACCCGACGCATCGTTCGTGCTTGACTTGCTGCCACCGACGTCGATGAGCACTTGCCCGCCATTTGTGAGGACAGCTGAGGTTACGATCGATATCCACTCATCCGACAATCTCTCGGGCATAGACTCGCAGCAGCTGTTTATGAGGCGCCCGGGCGAGGCCTGGGCAGAGGCCGGCGACCCGACTCAGGCAACCCACGCCTCAATCACGCTCACGCTCAGCGAGGGGCAGGGCAGTTATGAGTTCCGAGCGAGGGCGATTGACCGGGCAGGCAACTGCGAGGCGATGTCCGACCAGCTGGAATGCTCTACGGTCTATGATGTAACGCCGCCAGAGGCAAGTTGCTCATCGGAGCGCTACACGCGAACTACAACAGGCGAGATAGACTTCGAGGCATCAGACGAGCACTCCGGGGTCCAGAAGGTTACGCTGTGGGCGGCGTTCGAGGGAGCTCCGTTGGCCGCGGCCGATATCATCGATGGACAATCCTCTGGCTCGTTTGACTATACCTTCACGCAGGGCGAGGGCACATACCACTTCGCCGTTCAGGCACAGGACGCGGCGGGCAATTGCGAGAGCGCACCAACTGTCCAGGAGGCAAGCACTACCCTCGACAGAACCGCACCACAGACAAATTGTAACACGCCGTCTGTTACAAAAAGCTCGCCGATCAGCATAACATACAACGCTACTGATCCTTTGTCTGGCATTAAGCAGGTAACCCTGCACTATCGACTGAACAGCGGCTCGTGGAGTAAGTCCAGTGAGACGAGCACGTCTGCGGGCGGCACCATGTCCTTCACACCGGCCAGTGGCGACGGGCGATATCGCTTCTGCATCGTTGGCGAGGACCGGGCAGGCAACAAGACAGAAGTTGGTAGCGGAGGCATCGACGAGACCATCTTCGACACAACGCCGCCTGAGGTCTCCCTCTCATGTCCGGAGGCGACTACAACTTCACCGATCCCGGTGCCGTTCGAGGCGCACGATGCGCTGTCTGACGTCTCCCGGGTTGCGCTTTATTACAGGTTCCAGACCAAGAGCGGGACGTGGAAGTCCTACGCGTCTTCAAGCAGCGCCTCGGGGACGTTCACATTTGTGCCTTCCCACGGGTTCGGCATCTACGAGTTCACTGCGACCGGGACCGACTCGCTTGGGAATCAAGGCACGCCTGGGGACATCCCGCTGTGCCATGCGGATTACCAGTCCTCCATACCGATTATTTCGCCGTCCGACATGTCTCACGTTTTCGGCGAGGTGGCCATAGGCAAGGACAAAGTCTGGGTTCTGAGAATTGGGAACTCTGGCGGAAGCACGCTCGTCATCAGTGAGATCAAGAGCTCTGGCGATTTTTCGTGCAGCGACACAACACCGATCACGATTCAGTCGGGCGACAC
>CAZKNE010000158.1:0-5604 GCA_964554005.1 uncultured bacterium
TTGTCAGGAGCGAGATTGGCTTTGTTCCGGAGATAGTCCCTGTGCATCCCTATCCACTCGCCCGCCAAGTCCAGTCCATGGTAGTCAACCACCAACCCGGCGCTGTACTGCTGGTAGTTGGCGTGGCCAAACAACGGGTCCGCGTCCGGGACGCGCTTGGCGCCATAGGTGCCATACGTGTAGTTTCCAACGAAACTAATGCCCTTGATTGGTTGAATAGCAGTCCTTATGACCCAGTCCTTCTGGTCGTTCTCGTCGCGTCTGTTGATTCCTGTCCCATTAAACACGCCGCCCTCAAGAGCGAAAAAGCGGTAGCCATCCCTCTCGAAGTGCAGAGTCGCTTTAGCCCCAATGTCCATAAAGCAGACATTGTTGCGCAGGAAATACATGGTCGGCAGCGAATAGAAGATGAATGGCAAGGTTGATGTGCGATGTTTTGCCTCCCAGGAGACAGGCTTCCACTGTTGGCCAAATCGCAGGTCCAGATGCGGGAACTTCAATGTAACACTGGCAAGGTACAGATGGAACTTCCCCATCAAGTTCGATTCCATGAAGAAATACACCCTGTCAAAGACCTGACCCATAATATCGAGGCGAGCACGTTTCAAATTAAACGTATCTGCCACTGTGTCGTCCTCATAACTAGCGTAATAGGTCTGAAGCGAGCCAAAGATGCGCAAGTCGCCGTGGGCATGTTTGACTGTCAAGATATCGCCGAACGCTATGCTTGATGCAAGTAACAGCGCCACTACCAACAGCCATAGTGCAGTAATCCTCACTGTGATCATCCTCCGTCCATTTTGTGCAATACCCCTTGCGACACGTGGTTTTGGACGCAATTTGCACCTACAGATAAGAAAAAGAAAAGGGGCAGCAAACATGAATGTCTCCTGCCCCTCGAATGTTACCGAATCGTGTTACTTAACAGCGTCTTGTTATCTTACTAACTAGAAAGCCACCTGAAGCTGAGCCAGGAACACATTGTCGGCCTGCTCGCCGTATGGGCTGGCGTTCTGGTTTAGTCCGGAGGTTCTCGCGTATGCGCAACTGTCATCGAGGTTCTGCACATAGTTCAGCTGAAGCCTCGCGAAGTGCTTGTCGATCGCTACGTTAAGCCCGTAAGTAACCGTCCTCTCAAGGTCATTAAACCGATTGCTGTTGAGGTCGTGATCGAGGTATGCGTATCTGACGATCGGCTCGACCTGGTGGAAGTAGTCATAACCTGTGTCGATCTTGAACCCCAGATAGGTATAGAAACCATACATGTCCCAAGACCTTTCGTGCGAGTAGTCCACCGGAGATGGGGCCGTCAGATCATCATCGCTGCTTGCCAGCCTCGGCAAATACTTCCTGTTCATCCCGACCCACTCGCCAGCAAAATCCAAGCCCTGATAGTCTATCGCGAACCCCGCGCTGTATTCCTGGTAAGGTCTATGGCCAAAAGTCATGCCCGGCACGTCGGCCATCTTGAGCTTGTCGCCATGCGTGCCATACGTGTAGCTGCCAAAAACCTTCATGCCCTTCATGGGCTGCACGCTAGCCCTCACAACCCAGTCCTTCTGGTCGTTGTTGTCGCTCGTGTTGCTTCCGGTGCCGTTGAAAACCCCAGCCTCGACAAGAAGACTCGTGTAGTCATCCTTCTCGAGATGGAAACTCGCCTTGGCGCCAACGTCTCGATTAGCAACGTTGTTGTCAAGCATGTATCGAGTTGGCAGCGCATACTTAATGAACGGCAGCTCACGAGTCGATGTCAGTGCCTCGTAAAGAACAGGCTTGAACATCTGCCCAACCGTAAAATCAACGTGCGGGATATACTTTAACGTGATGTAGGCGTCAAGCAGACCGTTCCCGCTTGTGTTAGTCTCATACTCAAGGTTGAAAAACACCTTATCATAGACGTTCCCTGCCACTCCGAACCTGACACGCTTCATGTCAAACCCATCAACTCGAGTATCATCCTCATACATCCCATAATAGGTCTGGATAAGACCTGTAAGCGATAGCTCACCGTGTGCATGCTTGACCGTGAGAATATCACCAAACACACAGCTTGTCGCGAGCACCACCACCATAACTAACAGCCAAATTGCTGCTCTTTTGGTCATCGTCCTCCTGTCTCCTGTTTTTTCGGTTCACAACCCCAAAATAGATAAACAACCTTCAGCCATCAAACAAACTGCAGCAACCGCATTGATCAACCCACAACACCTCGCCCTTGTGGTTTACCAATCAACTAGTTTCACTCGCCCCGATCGCTGCTTGCCAACTTTTCAGCCCCACCAATCACCCCCTTACATCCTGCACTCTGAAAGTGATTGCCTCTCAATAACCAGCCTAACAAAGCCCTTCCGCACAAGCTCCCAAAGAACACCAACTTAATCTTAACGCAAGCCTAATCCACTCCTAATCTACATGTCAAGCGTTTTCTGACCTGCCGATCTTTCGCCATTCCCCAGCGCATTTGTTCCTCCGTCTTGGGAGCCTTCTGAACCCGCAATCTCCGCTACATTAGTGGTTCCTGCGAAATGAAGATTGGAACGTTCGGAGACGTCGAGAAAATGAGCATCTCCCCGGCCCGTATTGTGTACATAAGGGCCGTCGGGTCGCTGATGAATGAGCCATGCATCGCTATGAAACGGATGTGAATCACGTCGCTGGTCTCCTCGGACCCGTTCACGAAGACAACTATCGTGTACCACCCGCCGCCAGTCTGCCAGTATGGGAACATGCCTCGTCCCGTGGCGTCGCCCCAATCGCCGGCCAGCGCACAGCCGCCAACCAGCATAAGTGCCACGCCCAGTGCGATGATCTTTTTCATCCTAACCCCTCCTCTCAAATGCAATCTATGCACAAAGAATGCGACTAACACTATATTATGCCTCAGCCACCGCGAAAATGAAAGGCCTATTTCGACTGTGCCTTCATATATGCCTGCCAGTTCTCGAAAGAAACGCACCACAGAGACACAGAGTTGCACAGAGAAAAAGTGATCAGACTAGCTGCACCTGTTCATTCATGGCTAGCTGGCCTCCGCAGCCGGAGAAGACATGCCTCGCCTCCACTGAATCTGCTAGTGGTATTTGCCGTCCAAAACGTGATCGATGAACTCGTCCTCCGCCTCCATCTCGGCGAGGCGCTGCTTGGTGGAACGCCGCTTGCGTAGGTAGGCGACTACTGCCAGCAGGGCGACCAGGAACCAGAAGACGCCGGCGCTTGTGAGAACGGGATAGAGGCCGTATTTGTGCTTGACCTTCTCGTACCAGACCTCTTGAATGCGCTGAAACGGCATTCTGAAGAGCCGTTCGAGCTGGCTCTTAAGCGGCACTCCTGCCCTCATGCCGGCGATGAGCGCCTCAAAGCCGCGCTGCTTGAGGGCAGTTCGCAGGAACACGCAGAAATTGTAGCTTTCGGCGTAGGCGAGGCGTGCGTTCGAGGCGCCGGAGGGGAACTTTTCGCGAAGTGCCGAGAACGGGATTGGTTTTGAGAAGATGACCATCCGAAACAGAGCCCAGCTGTGGAGCCACTCCCACTGCCCTGCGTTCAGCATCGCCATGCCCTCATCGAACCAGCGAGGCAGCAGGCGGACGTTGTCGCCGACGGCGTGGTGCAGGACGAGGTGCGAGATTTCATGCCTCAGCGTCTTGATGAACTGCTCGCGGTCTGTCTTTGCGAGCGAGGGGGACCTCAGAACTATCTTGCGCTGCGCTGGGATGGCGAATCCAGCAGCCCAACTTCGGCCTACGGACGGCCCAAACTGGGTGAAGTCGCGGTCAGAATCGCACACGAAAATAGCATTGTGCCCAAAAGGTCTGATGCCCATCTGCGTGCAGGTCGCCACGAAAGCGGTCTCGGCGATTCCCGCCATTGACCTGGCGAGGCCTTCAAGCGGCCGCGGATAGTAGATGATGAAGTGCTGGGTATTGAACGATTGTCCCGGCATGACGACGTAGTTCTGCGAGTAGGCCGCGGCCACAGCAAGGATAAAAATGGCGACCGCCGGCAAGAGCCCGCAGGCAATCCTTCTCACAACATCTCTCCCAAAACGACCATCATCATTTACCAGCTTACCATAATACCGCTTGAGTCTGTTGTTGAACTCATGCCGCTCGCAGACCCCCCTCGCCGCTTGAGTAGGAAAGAGCCTCGTGCCCTGTTTGCTTGATTGGCCAGTCCCAAACCTCTATATTCCCGGCAGCTGTGTGCGAGCACCAGAATGCTGAGGCAACGCTAAACCTCTGTGGAGAAAGCCCAGAATGACCAGTGAACGCGTGGACGCCGGCGGCCCCGGTCGCCCGAACCGCGAATCAGGCTCGCTCGTCATCGAGGATGCTCCGGGCAGAAAGAAGTATCGTCTCGATGAGGCGCTAAACAAGGTGATCCTGGGCGACGCCCTCGAAGTGCTCGAGAAGCTTCCCGAGGAGACCTTCAAGATGGTGTTCATAGACCCTCCCTATTTTTTGCAGCTCCCGAAGAAGGAACTGAAGCGCTGGAAGGCGAGAACTGCTGTCGATGGCGTTTCTGATGACTGGGACAAGTTCGCCTCGTTTGAGGAATACGACCGCTACATCGAGAAACTGCTGCGGCTGGTTCAGCGGGTTATGAGGCCGAACGCGACGCTCTGGGTCATCTCGACCTACCACAGCATCTTTCGCATCGGGCGGATCATGCAGGACCTCGGTTACTGGATGCTCAACGACGTGATATGGGTGAAGACGAACCCGATGCCGAACTGGCTCGGAGTACGGTTCACAAACGCTACCGAGACGCTTATCTGGGCCGTCAAGCACAAGGAAGCCAAGAAATACACTTTCAACAAGGATGCGGCGAAGTCGCTTGGGATTGGCAGCGTCGGGGCGAATGTATGGGTTCTGCCGATTTGCACCGGCCGCCAGCGGCTAAAGGGCGAGGATGGCAAGAAGCTGCACTCAACGCAGAAGCCCGTAGAGCTCCTGAGGCGGGTCATCCTCGTCAGCACGAACGAAGGCGACCTGGTCCTTGACCCCGTGGCTGGCACCGGAACCACAGGCTGCGTCGCGAAGGCCCTTAACCGCGACTTCGTCATGATCGAGCGCAACCCCAAATACGTGGACGGCATCGTCCGCCGCGTCCAGCAGCCCCTGGAGCTCTCCCCTGATGCTGTCCCCGACCATGATAAGGCCGGGGAGTATCTGGCTTCAGGGTGTTGAGGAGGAAGCGGATTGACCTCAGATTGGAGCCTCGAGTGCCCTGAAGTGACTGTGTTTAGTGTCAAGGGTTTATTGTGCAATTGCACCAGGTTTTTTGGTCTTACATGATAGCATTTAGGATTGTTAGCAGTCGGCGCATGACGGCCGTCAAGGCGAGTTTTTTCGGCTTGCCATTGTCGAGGAGTCGGCGATAGAAGTCGCGTAGTGGAGGGTTGTATGTTGAGGCGCTTAGAGCGGTCATGTAAAGGGATGCTCGGACGTGTGCTCTACCTCCGCAGACGAAGCGTTCCCACTGCGATCACTGTTCAGACGCCAGATTCGGTCCTGGATGTGTCGTGTTGTAGCGCTGGGCGGATGCGGAGATCGCTCGAGGCAATGCTCGGTTCATGTAAGGTGCTGGGCATTAAGACGGGGCTTC
>CAZKNE010000159.1:0-5564 GCA_964554005.1 uncultured bacterium
TGGCAGAGGAGTATGTATATGGTGTTGGTGGCGGGAGCGCCGAGGGTAGAGCGGAGATGAAGAACCTTTTGGGAGGCAAGGGCGCAAACCTGGCAGAGATGGCTCATCTGGGCATCCCTGTTCCGCCAGGGCTCACCATTAGCGCTGCCACTTGCGTGGAGTTCTTCGCCAGTGGCGGGAAATACCCTGAGGGGATGTGGGCACAGGTGCAGGAGCACCTCGCCGATGTCGAAAGGCTGACTGGTAAGAAGTTCGGTGACGCTGAGAATCCGCTCTTAGTATCGGTCCGCTCTGGCGCACGAGTGTCGATGCCGGGCATGATGGACACGGTTCTTAACCTCGGGCTCAACGACGCGACGGTTGCTGGCCTGGCCAGAAGGGCTGGGGACGAGCGATTTGTCTATGACAGCTATAGAAGGTTTGTTACGATGTTCGGGGACGTTGTTTTGGGCGTTCCACACGCAGATTTCGAGAAGATTTTGAACGAATACAAGGATAAACAGGGCGTGAAGCTCGATACCGAGCTTTCTGCCGAGAGCCTCAAGGCGATGACCGCTGCGGGCAAGGAGCTCGTGGAGAAGCGAACTGGCAAGCCTTTTCCCGAAGAGCCCATAGAGCAGATGAAGCTCGCTATCGACGCCGTGTTCAACTCGTGGTTCAACGAGCGGGCCAAGACCTACCGGGCAAGGTACGGGATACCGGAGGATTGGGGCACGGCGGTCAACGTGCAGGCGATGGTATTTGGGAACACCGGTGAGAGGTCTGGAACAGGCGTGGCCTTCACCAGAAACCCTGCAACTGGCGAGAACGTGTTCTACGGCGAGTTTCTCATGAACGCTCAGGGCGAGGACGTCGTGGCCGGCATCCGGACGCCCGAGAAGATCGAGAGGCTTGCTGAGCAGTTGCCGGGCGCCTACAAGGAGTTGTTGGACATCCGCGAGCGGCTCGAAAAGCACTACCGGGACATGCAGGACATAGAGTTCACGATCGAGCACGGCAAGCTGTTCATGCTTCAGACGAGAACCGGCAAGCGGACTGGCCGGGCTGCGATTCAGGTCGCCGTTGACATGGTAGAGAGCGGGATGATTACAAAGGAGGAGGCCATTCTGCGAGTTGGGCCTGAGCACATTGAGCAGATGCTGCACAGGGCTATCGACCCGAATGAGAAGTTGGACGTCATAGCAAAGGGCCTGCCCGCCTCGCCCGGCGCCGGAGTTGGTGAGCTCGTATTCACTGCGGAAGATGCCATTGCTGCGAAAGAGGCCAAGAGGAAGGTGGTCTTGGTTCGCGCTGAGACATCTCCGGAGGACGTTGGCGGCATGATCGCGTCAGAGGGCATTCTGACCGCTCGCGGAGGCATGACTTCCCACGCCGCTGTGGTTGCACGTGGCATGGGCAAGTGCTGTGTTGCTGGTGCAAGCTCTCTGCTAATAGACGAGGAGAAGAAGACGTTGACGGTCGGCGACCTCGTGCTCAAGGAGGGTGATGTGATCACGCTCGATGGCGTCAATGGCCTCGTGGCGAGAGGCGCCGCCAAGCTGGTTGACCCTCAGATGACGGGCACCTTCGGCAAGTTCATGGGCTGGGTAGATGAGGTCCGAAAGCTGGGTGTTCGCACGAACGCAGATAACCCGAGGGACGCCAAGCGAGCTCGCGATTTTGGAGCGGAGGGAATTGGTCTCACGCGAACGGAGCACATGTTCTTCGAGGCAGACCGTCTTCCCGCGATGCGCGAGATGATACTCGCCGAGGATGTTGAGGGAAGGCGGGTGGCGCTGGCCAAGATTTTGCCGATGCAGCGTGAGGATTTCATCGGGATATTCAAAGTCATGGACGGCCTGCCGGTTACAATTCGTCTGCTCGATCCGCCGTTGCACGAGTTCTTGCCCGCACAGGATACGGACATCGCGTCGTTGGCGAAGGACATGGGCGTTTCGTTCGAGCATCTGAAAAATAAGGTCCAGGAGCTCAAGGAGATGAACCCGATGCTCGGCCACCGCGGCTGCCGGCTGGGTATCTCGATGCCGGAGATAACTGAAATGCAGGCGACGGCCATCTTTGAGGCGGCCTGCACGGTCAAGAAGGAGGGCGTCAAGGTTCTTCCGGAGGTCATGGTCCCGCTCATTGGGAAGGTAGAGGAGCTCGAGAACCAGAAGAAGGTGATTGATAAGGCCGCCAAGGAGGTCTTCGCCAGGGTGGGCCTGGAGGTCGAATACATGGTTGGGACAATGATCGAGATACCCAGGGCATGTGTGGTCGCGGACAAGGTCGCACAAGTTGCGGAGTTCTTCTCGTTCGGCACGAATGACCTGACCCAGATGACTTTTGGCTACAGTCGCGATGACGCGGGCAAGTTCATTGCTGACTACTTGAAGAAAGGGATCCTGAAAGACGACCCGTTTCAGAGCATTGACGTGGAGGGCGTCGGCGGCATGGTCGAGATGGGCGTTCAACGCGGTAGGTCAACAAATCCTGACCTCGAGGTTGGCATCTGTGGCGAGCACGGCGGCGAACCACGCTCGGTCGAGTTCTGCCACAAGGTTGGGATGGACTATGTGAGCTGCTCGCCGTTCCGGGTGCCGATAGCGCGCTTGGCGGCGGCTCAGGCTGTGCTCAAGTTCGACAAATAAGTATAGATTGATGCTGGCGGGGATGCGCTGTGCGGCGAACGGCGTGTTCCCGCTGACGCCTGCGCCGTTTTCTTGACATTGCCCGCGAGCTTGGGTATAGGAGTGAATGCATGATTGATTCGTATCTTGAGGAGGATTGAACATGACTAACACCTCGGGCCATGCCTCTTCAGAGGTGGCTCTGCAATCGAACACTGCTCGCAAGACCGACACTGAGACAGGGCCATCAAAGCTGGGCCGGAAGACAGAGAAGAGATTTACGCTGGACGATCTGCTCAGGATGCCACTGGAGGAGAGCGGAGAGTACCTTAGACATGCCGCCGAAGAGGCCGCCGATGAGTATGTCAACGACCCGTCGGTGACGGAATTTACGTGTCTTGACTCAGAGGACTTCGTGGATGACCCCGAGGAGGGGTGACATCTGGATCGCGGACCTCGACCCCACCATGGGCGATGAGGTCTGGAAGGTTCGCCCAGTCATTGTCATTGGGCGGACCGAACTTAGTCCGCTGAGATTGGTCATTATCTGCCCCATACGCGCTAGGACACGAAGACATGATAGAGAGTCGTGGCTTGTTAAGGTTGTCCCGGACAGCAGCAACGGCCTGACCAAGATCTCGTCGGTGGACGCCTTCCAGGTCCGGTGCATATCTCTGAATCGCCTGACCAAGAAGATCGGGCGGCTTGACGAAGAGACGGTCGCAACGGTAGCCAAAGCCGTTGCCCTCTGCGTTGGCCTTCAGATAATGCCTGGATAGAACTGCCGACCAGGGGCCCACTACTCCATCAAGTAGCCAATCTAGCCGTGTAACTGCGGCGTAGCCCTGATGGTTCATAAACAGGGGATTCTGTTGTTAGGCGACCCATGCGCAATTTCAGCTTGACAAGTTAGGAATGACGAACTATATTAGTGTTGACATATAAAATATAGTAGGTGAAACAAATGACTGGCGCTAGCGAAGAGATCACATCTTCTATGGAAGACTATCTCGAAGCAATCTTCCACATCTCAAGAGATTATAAGGTCGCTCGCGCGAAGCAGATTGCCAGCCGGATGAACGTAGCCATGTCATCCGTGACCGGCGCCTTAAAGCATCTGTCACAGCATGGTTTGGTCAACTATGACCCTTATGAATACGTAACGCTGACTAAGGAAGGTCGCAAGATTGCCGGCGATGTTGTGCGGCGTCACAGCGTGTTCAAGTCATTTCTGATGAATGTTCTGTCGGTTCCCGAACCGCTAGCTGAAGAGACAGCGTGCAAGATGGAGCACGCAGTTACCGCAGAAGTTATGGAGCGCTTCCTGTGTTTTGCTGAGTTCGTTGAGGCGTGCCCGCGGGCCGGAATAGATTGGCTTAACGATTTCAACCGGTACCGTGAGCATGGCAAGGCGCACGATTGCGAGCGCTGCCTCCAAGACTTGCTGGATAAGCTCAAAAGACACAAAGGAGAAAACAATATGCCGGAGACAGTTGGGCTTGATACGTTAGCGCCTGGTCAGAAAGGCAAGGTTGTAAAAGTAGGTGGAAGGGGCGAGACGAGAAAGCGCATAGTGGATATGGGAGTTGTGCCGGGCGCCGCGATAACCCTGGAAAGGGTGGCACCTCTGGGCGACCCGATCGAGGTAACGGTCAAGGGCTATCATCTGTCGTTAAGGAAAAAAGATGCAGAGGCGGTTGCCGTTCAACTTCAGTGATTGCGACTCTGCTATAAGAAGGGAGTATAAAGTAGAAGATGCCGCTTACAATGGTAAGACCTGGCCAAAAGGTTAAGCTTTTGGCCGTTAACGCAGGACGGGGACTCAAAAATAGGCTGGCGTCTATGGGTCTCGTCCCGGGAGTAGAACTGATCGTGATGAACAGCGCGTTCGCGGGGCCTCTGTTAGTTTCTGTCAAGGATAGCAGGATAATGCTTGGGCGGGGCCTTGCGCACAAGATAATGGTTGAGTGATGATGGTTGAGTGATTTTTTTGCTGTTTATGTTCGGCATTCCTAACAATTTTGTAGATGCCTAATCCGGAGAAAATCAATATGACCAAGAAGACGATCTCGCTTGCCCTAGCGGGTAACCCTAACTCCGGCAAGACGACCATCTTCAACAACCTGACCGGCGCACGTCAGCACGTTGGGAACTATCCTGGCGTTACAGTGGAGAAGAAAGATGGAACTGCGAGGTTCCAGGGCCAGACGCTGAACGTTGTGGACCTTCCTGGGACATATAGCCTAACCGCTTATTCCACCGAGGAGCTCGTCGCCAGGGATTTTGTTATCAACGAGAGGCCTGACGTAGTTATAGACGTCGTGGACGCATCTAACGTAGAGCGCAACCTCTACCTTGCTGTCCAGCTGATCGAGCTGGGCGTCCCGCTTGTTCTGGTGTTCAACATGAGCGACGTTGCCAAGCAGCGGGGTTTCAAATTTGACCTAAAACTTCTGTCCAGGCTTTTTGGTTGTCCTATTATTCCTACGGTTGGGCACAGGATGGAGGGAATGGAAGCTCTGCTCCAAGTCGCAACTGAGGTCGCAACTGAGAGCGCCAAGTATCAGCCGGTCAGATTAAGTTATGGCAGGGAGATTAACGAGGAGCTCACAAAGATCGAGGGGCTGATCGAAAGCGATGAGGGGTTCTCGGGGAAGCTCAAGCCGCGCTGGGTTGCTCTCAAGCTCTTGGAGGACGACAAGGCGGTCTGGGAGAAGGTCGGTTCCGAGTCGCTTCGCGCCGCGGCTCAGAAGAGCATCCATCATCTTGAGGCTGTTCTGGGAGACCATCCGGAAATGGTAATCGCAGAACGGCGCTATGGGTTCATTTCGGGCGCGTGTCAGGAAGCTGTGAGGGTTACGGTCGAGTCGCGGCACACGATGTCTGATCGGATCGATTCTGTTGTCACGAACAGGATTCTGGGGCTGCCCATATTCCTTGTGCTGATGTGGCTGA
>CAZKNE010000160.1:0-5557 GCA_964554005.1 uncultured bacterium
TCTCGGGAGCTATCCAATCGATTACCTCTTGCGCATCGAGATGCTCCGGAAGCGGCAGCTGGACGAGCACCCCGTGAACCTTCTCGCTCCGGTTGAGCTCGTCTAGCGTCTCGCGCAGCTCATCCCTTGTTACCGTGGTTGCGAACTTGTGCAGTTCAAAATGAAGGCCGATCTTTGTGGAGCGTTTCCGTTTCATCCGCACGTAAGTCGCCGAGGCGGGATGTTCACCGACAAGGACGGCAGCGAGGCCAGGTCGCACCCCGCGTCCCTCCCACAGCACTTCGACTTGCTCCGCGAGTCTCTGTTCGATTCTCGCGGCAGTTTTCTTACCATCCAGTATCGTCGCCATGTTCATCCCTTTCCTGCGATCAATGAGAGCAATCGAGACGACTATAATGTCGAAAGCACAGATTGGAAAGGGCAGCATGAAAAAGGCAACCTGGCACCCTTGTGCCGATTATATCAGGCGCCGTAGATGCCCATATATGGGGCAGAGATTCGGCAAAGCTAGGCGCTTATTCCGGAGTTCTGAGCGTAGGACCGGCGTAAGCTGCCGGCTCCGACAGCGCCTTGAGCAGCTCTGAAAAGCTCTGGCCGAGATCGGCTGCGGCTGCGTCCGGCAGAATTATCATCGGCTTTCCCTTTAGAGCCCTTACCAGCTCGAGCTTCAGTGTGAGCTCGCCTTCGGGTCCGGACAGCGACTCGGCACGCTGGCGAGCGAGGTCCGCCTGACGCATCAACTGACGGCGCACAGCATCAGCACGCTGGGTCATCTGCTGCACGGTGCTCTCCGCATCAGCCTTCGCTGCCTCGAGCCTTCTCTGGGCATCTGCAATACTCGCCTTCGCGTCCGCCCTCTCCCGCTCGAGTTCCTGTTCGACTTCGCCCAACGTCGCCGCCGCCTGCTCTCCCACTGACCCTATTTGCTGATTGAGTATCTTGACGTCTTGTAGATACGTATGGAAATCCTGGTCGAAAGTGAAGTCGTCCAACGTAAAACTCTCAACAGCAACACCCGCAGTGCCCAGCAGCTCGCTCAGCGCAGACAGGCAAGCCTGGGCTTTCGAGGCTCGCTCCGATGCGTCGAAAAACGAGGCGCCAGCAAGCTCGCCAAAGACCGTGCGAATAACGCTCCTCGCACCCGGGACCAGGTATAGGCTTAAAAAACTCTGAACGTCCCCGCCAGCAAACCTCACGAACCTAGGGGCGTCCTCCTCAGACACGTGATATACGAGCGTCGCCCTCAGGTTTACGTCCTCGCCATCTTTGGTCTTTGCGCGGATGGGCCCCCGTGGAAAGCGCATCTCCACGTTGAACCTGCCGAGCTGTGCCTCGGACATAGCTCGCCGTCGGCTCTGGTCCCAGTAACTGGTTGCGGGGCGGCGCCAGTAGTCCGTTGCGCCTGGCGCAAGCCTTCCTCGCTGGGTGCCGCTCTGGCCCATCCCGAAGACGAGAGTCTGAATCTTCGTATTGACGATGAAATAGTCTGTAACAAGCGGATTATAGGCATGCAGCCCTTCCCGGACGACTTGGCTCTGTATTCCGTCCCCGACACCACCGATCTCGCGCATCAGCACAGCCACGTGGCCCTTGGGCACACGGAATTGGCACCGGTAGGCGACCAGAATGCCGACCACAACGAGAACTACCACCAAGATGACGCTTGTGCAGCCCAACGAATGTCCCCTCTTGCCCATCACTACCGCCCCCTCTCAGCGCTCTGGCCTCTCGGTTTATGCCCTCCTAAGGCATCTAGCAGCCCAAGATCAGAATACCCAAAAACTGCGAACTTCAGGCCAGATTGAAGCGCCTCAATCAGCTCCATCTTCATCATCCGGTTCGGGTTCGTCGAGGCGAGCACCTCGCTCATCCTTCGCTTCCCCTCGAGCCTCGCCTGCTCAACCATGAACCGTCCCCTCGAATCAGCCTCCTCCGCAACAAGTTTCGCCTCATGCTCGGCCGCATCGACGCGCCGCTTCGCATCGTTCTTCACTTCAGCGATCTTGGCTCGCGCCACCCGGCTTTGGGCATTGCCCTCCACCTGCAACGCGGCAAGTCTGATCTGAAGAGCTCTCTTATGCCTGTGTTGACGGACGAGTCGCTGCCGCTTCAGCTCCTGCTCGTAGCTCGCGGCGAACGCGAAGTCCCGCATGAAAAACTGGACTAGGCTGACACCGCGCTTCGCGAGCAGTTCCGACAATTGCTTCTCGATTGCTGTCTTCTGTTTGGTCCGCCACGATACTTTGAGAAAACCGTCCGCGTTCGTCTCCTGAAGAAAGCGGCGCATAACACTCTTGATGTCGTTCAGCATCACTCGCTGGACGTATTGCTCGCCATCATTCAGGGCATAGTTTAGGGCAAGCGGTGTTGGCTCTACCCGAAATGTAGTCGTTGCGTCCACATAGACTCTGAGGTTGTCCCTGAGGCTGATCTCAACGTGCTCCACGTCCATCTTGCGCACCCTAGTGCTTACTAGACCGACCTGATGCACAATCGGGACCGCAAAGCGCATTCCGGGCATCAGCAGTTTGGGCTTCACCCGCCCGGCCCCAGACCCAGCAAGCTGCGGCCGTCGAATGCCAACGAACCCGCATGGCACTTTAGTTAAGGCGACGACCCTGAAAAGCACAAGGAGCACCACGATGAAAACCGCTGCAAAAAAGAGCTTCCGCACCATGTCTGTCCCTCCTTAGTTTCGCTCGGTTAGCGATAAACCAACACAGCCATCGTCTCCTGTGCAAGCTCGAGATTCGTCCTGCGGCGTGAAGCTGTGGGCGCGAGCGAGGCTGGGAGAATCAGGTTTGGGCACGATGAGCTTGACGCCTCATTGCTCGGCGTTTACTCTTATCGAGGCCATTGGGCTTGGAGCGTCTTGTTGAGTGCGACGAAGACGAATATGGAGCGGTTATATGGGTAGGTTGGTCAAGATACTGGCGTTCATTATCCTGGTAGGTGTGCTGACTTGGATTGCGGCACAGAACAGCCACACGGTTACGATCAATTACTATAAGGGGAAGCCGATACCCCTCTTGGGCTATGACGTAGGGCCGGATGGGGTCAGGCAAGCGCGTCCGTTGCCGGTGTATCTGCTAGTGCTAGGCTGTATTTTCGTTGGCGGTCTCCTAGCGGGCATTCTTCTTATGTTCCCGCAGTTTAGGCTTGTAAGGGAGAATCAGGAGTTGAGGCGCAAGATCGCGGAGCAGCGTGAGGAGCTGGACGTCCTGCGAAAGATACCGATTGGTCAGAGCGAGGAGGAAGAGGAAGGCTCAACGGAGCCAATCCCTACCTCATAATTTGCTCAGGAGACTTTAAGTGCCTAAGGTCAGAATTGAGCCGCTGTCAGAGGGCAATATGGACATTGAGTCCTGTTGCTGTCTGACGTATGACAAGGAGCTGAAGAAAGAGGCCGAGATCAAGAAGAAGTGGCTCAGGGCCATGGTCAAGAAGGGCTTGCGCGCTCAGCTGCTCTTCGAGGACGACAAGCCGGCAGGGTTCATAGAGTATCAGCCGATAGAGTTGGCTCCGTGTCCGGCAATCGGGAAGGACCTTTATTTTATCAACTGCATAATGGTTCATATATGGGACCTCGGCCCCGGGTGCATGAAGGGCAAGGGCTATGGACGAAAGCTTTTGCAGGCAGCGGAGCGCGACGTCAAGGAGAACACGACGGCAAAGGGCATCGCGGCTTGGGGCCTCGACCACGAGTTCTGGTTCATGCCCTATAAGTTTTTCGAACATATAGGCTACCGGGTGGTGGACAACCAGGGCCTGCGCGTGCTTCTAGTCAAGAAGTTTAAGCACGTTGAGAACCCACATCTGATGCCCGTTTCCTATGAGCGTGAGCCCGAGCGTGGCAAGGCCATCATCGATTTCTTCTTTAGCCATCAATGTCCATATAGACTGTATCAGCTCAAGAGGTGGCGCCATATTGCGCAGGAGTTTGGTCAGGATGTGGTCTTCAACGAGTTTCACACAGACCAAAAGAGCGTGATGTCGGCTTTCGGCATCAGGTCAGGTCTGTTTATCAACGGGGAGGAGGTGTTCGCCGGGCCGATGACGGACGATGAGGTCCGAGACAAGATCGCCACTGGTATCAACAGCTCGGAGGATACCTACAGTTGGCTTGACTGAAAGGCCGCCGGCTGCCCCGAAGCAAATTGTGAGCGAGCAGGGCACCACGGCCGCCGGCCACATCGCTCACTGGCGAATTTGGGAGCGCCCGCGAGCCTTATGAATAGCTCGCCGTTCCTGACTAATGTCGTCCGGCCGCCTCGAACTTGCCTCAGAGGAAGGCATTGAGCCGCGTTCTGTTCATAAGCAACGACTATGTGTCCAAGAGAATGGCCGGCCCTGCTATCCGTTGCTTTGAACTCAGCAAGGCGCTGTCACACCGACACGAGGTCGTCCTGGCCTGCGAGAACGAGCCTGACGTCTCAGCTGAGGGGTTCTCGCTTGTCCCGTTCAGCCGAGACCATGAAAAGCTGCGCGCGCTTGCGACCAGAAGCGACGTTTTGGTCTTGCCGCCGTACACTCTATCGATCTACCCCTTCTTGAAAATGTTGGGGAAACCGCTTGTTATGGACCTTTACGACCCGTTTGTGCTTGAAAAGCTCGAGGTCTATCACGGAAAGAATGTCTGGTCGCAGTTCGAATCGGACCTTGCTGTCCTGAAAGAACAGCTTCTAGCTGGCGATTTTTTTGTTGCGGGCACAGAGGACCAGCGCTCGCTTTGGATAGGCATGCTCGCTGCACTGGGAAGGATTAACCCCAAGACATACGCTCCCGACAAGAGCCTTGAAAAACTCATCTGCACGGTCCCGTTCGGCGTCCAAAGCACCCCACCGACGCACACGGAGCAGGTCCTGAAAGGAGTCGTCAAGGGCATTGCGAAAGAGGACTTCGTCCTGATCTGGGCCGGCGGCATCTGGAACTGGTTCGACCCGTTCACGCTGCTTAGTGCGATGAGAGCTGTCTCCGAGATGGACAGCACGGTCAAGCTGTTCTTTCTTGGTGTTCGGCATCCGCACCCGGCCATGCCAAAGGAGCAGTTCCGCGTCGCAAATGAGGCCAAGTTGTTTGCCAAAGAGCTCGGCCTGCTCGGCAAATCCGTGCTTTTTAACCACGAGTGGGTGCCATATAAACTGAGGCAGAACTTCCTGCTGGAGGCGGACGCTGGCGTATCGACGCACTTCGACCACGTCGAGAATAGGTTCTCGATAAGGACCCGAGCGCTCGACTACATCTGGGCTGGATTGCCGATGATCATGACCGAGGGCGACTACATCTCGCGCCTCGTGAAGGAGCGAAAACTAGGCTTGTGCGTTCCGCAACAGAACATCGAGGCGCTCGCCCAGGCCATTATGACGCTACGAGGCGCGAGGCGGGACGAGATCGACCGATACAAAAGAGGGCTCGCCCTTCTCGCGGAGGAGTTTCGTTGGGACGCTGTTGCACGTCCGCTGGACGATTATTGCCTCTCGCCGGCGTTCGCGGCGGATAAGTCGCATTCCAGCCACTCAAGCGATGGTCTGGGGGATGAGCATGCCGCCCCTGAGCG
>CAZKNE010000161.1:0-5526 GCA_964554005.1 uncultured bacterium
TCTTCCGGCTCGTTGAGGAGTGGTTCATCAGGTGCGATGATCTCCGCAAACCTCTGATTAAGGCGGCGCGGACGGTCAACTGGATACCGGACTACATGGGCAGGCGGATGGAGGACTGGCTGAACAACATGCAGGATTGGTGCATCTCGAGGCGCCGGTTCTGGGGCCTGCCGTTGCCGTTCTACTATTGCTCGGACTGCGGGCATATAACTATAGTCGGGTCCAGGTCGGAGTTGGCTAGGCTGGCAGGGATGTCTAACGAGGAGCTTCCGGAGCTTCATCGGCCCTGGATCGACGCGGTTCCGATTAAGTGCGAGAAATGTGGTGGGAAGGCAGTGCGGACGGAGGACGTTGGGGACTGTTGGATGGACGCGGGGATCGTGCCGTTCTCAACGCTGAAGTATAAGGAAGACCACGAGTACTGGGAGAGATGGTTTCCCGCCGAGTTTGTCTGCGAGATGCGAGAGCAGATACGGCTTTGGTTCTACTCGATGCTGTTTATGAGCGTAACGCTCGAGGGCCGCTCGCCCTACGAGAGTGTCCTGATCTACGAGAAGGTCTTTGACGAGCATGGCGAGCCGATGCACAAGACCCGCGGCAACGTGCTCTGGTTCGACGAGGCGGCCGATAAGATGGGTGCGGACATCATGCGTTGGCTTTTCGCCTCGCAGAACACGGCCTACAACATCAGTTTTGGCTACGGACCGGGGAAGGAGATCAAACGTTCGTTGTTGACCTTCTGGAATGCCTACTCCTTTTTCATGACGTATGCCAGCCTCGACCAGCCGAACGTTGTCCTGACCGATGCGCCCACTTCCGGCCTTACTGAGCTCGACCGATGGGTGCTTTCCCGGCTTCATACCATTATACACGAGGCGACCGAGGCTTATGAGCGCTACAATGTCATGTCGGTCGTCAAGCAAGTGGAGGCCTTCTTCGACGACCTATCTAACTGGTACATCCGCCGAAACCGCAGACGCTTCTGGCGAGCGACTTCCGACACGGACAAGCAGGCGGCCTATCAGACGCTCTATACAGTCCTGGTCGAGGTAACCAAGCTCATCGCCCCCATCGTCCCGTTTCTCTCCGAGGAGATCTACCAGAACCTCGTCGTGAGCATCCATCCGGATGCGCCTCGTAGCGTGCATTTGAGCGATTTCCCGCGGGCGAACATGGAGCTGGTGGACAAGTCGCTCGAGGCGGACGCAGCGCTTGCCAAGCGTGTAGTGAGCCTCGGCCTCTCTGCGCGGAACAAGGCCGGTATTAAGGTTCGGCAGCCACTCGGCAAGATGCTGGTGCGGCTTGAGGGTGATAGTGAAAAAAAGAGCCTCGACCGGTTCCTGCCGGATATGCTCGACGAGCTGAACGTCAAGGCGGTTCAGGTTGTTGATTCGCTTCAGGGCGTTGCCGAGCCTGTCGTGAGGTTCAATCTCAAACTCGTTGGCCCGCGGCTAGGTCCAAAACTTCCGGAGTCGCGGCGTGTGCTGGAGTCGGAGCGTGCCCGCGTTTACGAGAGTGCAGTCAGGGGCGAGCCTGTTTTTCTCACGGTTGACGGTGAGAAGTTATCCTTTGAGCCTTCGGAGCTGATCCTTGATCTTGAGGCCCGCGAGGGCTACTCGGTGGCCGCCACGGGCGAGTTTGCGGTTGCGCTGGACACAGTCTTGGACGAGCCGCTCATGGTAGAGGGTATGGTTAGGGAGCTCGTGCGCCACGTGCAGGTGATGCGGAAGGATGCTGGTTTCAACGTGGAGGACAGGATCGGCCTTTACGTTGCGTGTGGCGATGAGGTGAAGTCGAGGATAGAGCAGCGGATTGATTTCCTGAGCCAAGAGACGCTAGCCACAGAGGTGCGATTTGGCGCGAGCCCGGAGGGGGCGTTCTCGAGGTCCATAACCCTACCGGCCGTGCTGGGCACGAAGGGGGATGCCCCGGAGACTGAGCAGGTAACGCTGGGCGTGGTGAGGCGAGATATCTAGCCCAGCTGTTTCGGTTGTGGAGGTGTTTGGCAATGGCATACAGCGAGAAAGTGATCGAGCATTTTCAGCACCCGCGAAACGTGGGCGAGATTCCCGATGCGGACGGCGTTGGGCAGGTCGGCAACCCTGTCTGCGGCGACGTCATGAAGCTGTTCATTAGGGTGAAGGATGGCCGTATAACTGATGTCAAGTTCAAGACTTTCGGCTGCGGCGCAGCAATAGCGACAAGCTCGATGGTAACTGAACTTGTTAAGGGCATGACGATAGAGGACGCGCTGAGGGTAACGAAGAAGAATGTGGCCGATGCGCTTGACGGTCTGCCTCCGGTGAAGATGCACTGCTCCAATCTCGCCGAGGATGCTCTGAAGGCGGCGATTGAGGACTACCTCAAGAAGCGAGATGAGAAGGGCCTTCTGAAGCGCTTCTTCAAGAAGACTCGGTCTCCGAAGGATGCAAAGGACCACTGATCTGGCTCATTGAGCGAGTTGCTGACGTCAGCCGACAATGGTTCCTCTTCCCGATTTGAGCGTCTTTATACGGGCTTAGAGTGCTGGTGCCTTGCTGATCCGTATCCGTTTCTCGCTGGCAACCACGACAAGGCCCGGCGCGAAATCAATGTTTTGGGCAAGGACGCTCTTGACGACAGAGGGCGAGATATTCTCATCGGACAGCCATCTCAAGGGTGAACTCATCCCCTTGTGACGGCCTCGATGTCCAGGTAAGATTCGCCCGAAACTGCGTGAGCCGCGTACCGGATCGCCTCAAGAATATCCTCCCTTCCCAGGTGCTTGTAGTCCTCGAGTATCTCATCGATGCTCATCCCGGAACCAAGCAGCTCCATTATCACCTCAACGCTGATCCTGGTGCCCTTAATAACGGGCTTGCCGCCAAGCACGCCTTCCCGGAACTCTATCCTGTCATACATTTTCTGCGCCTCACTGCATATTATCTACTGTTATTGTCTATCATCATGGAGCGTTTGGCCGTCCAAGTCAAAGGCATATTTGAGCCAGGCGTTAGGGCCACGCGGCTGCGCCTTGTCGAGGGTGGTGACGCCGTCACCGTCCCAGCCGTGGAGCTTGTAGTATTCCCTTTTGGGCCCAGGTCCACTCGTCTCGGTCTAGCTCGAGGCCCTTGTGCGAGTCATCCACAACGGCCTCGGCGAAGTAGCAATCCATCCATCCCCTACTTCATCCCTGCGCCTTTATCGCTATCGGACAGGCTGGAAAGCCCGTCCTACACCCCTCCTTCATCCTTCATCCTTGTGGCCTGTCGTTACTCTTGGGGCTCTGCGAAAATGGATTGATCGACAAGGAACGTGGGCTGGCTCAAGTGCTCGGGCTGAAGCCGCTTCCTGGGAGACAAGAGTCTGTTGCGCCGTGGCTTCCTTTGAATTCTAGTGATCAGAATTGCTTTCCCGGGGTGCATACACTGAGCGAGCTTCAGAAGTTCGTCACGATCAGCATTTATGTCAATCAATTCGCCTTCAGCAAAAGCTACGAACTCGGACTCGTGGTCTCGGAGAAGCCGCGGCAGCTCCCTCTTGTATGCCTTGATGTTCATGTCTTCCGAAACGGGCGGCAGTCTATGCTTGCGGTCCAAAGCAACAGACCCACGTTCATGCTCTTTGGGCAATTCTGACTCCCTAACTCCGCCTTTTAACTAATGCTGCTGAACAAACGCTTATCTTGTGATTGTACCCAATCGAGTTCGGATTTTCAATATCAGAATCATGTCGCGCATAGTTTAGAACAAGAATTGGGAGCGTCTGGGGCTCAATACCCAAGAGGTCCAACCCACTCGAAAGGTCCCTACCAGTTCTCTCCCTACTCCCCCTCAAACGCCACGCCACCGTCCTTCAGGACAACGTGCACGGTCGATTTGCCTGCAAAATCGCCTCGAATGATGTGCGAGGCGAGCGGGTTCTCGATGAGGCGCTGGATGGTGCGTTTGAGTGGGCGTGCACCGTAGGTGGGGTCGAAGCCTTCTGCGGCCAGCATGTCCTTGACGGCATCATCCACCTCGAGGCTGAGTCCGTTTTCTTGCAGACGAGGCTCGAGGTCCTTCAGAATTAGGCCGGCTATCTGCCGAACTTCCTCTCTGCCGAGTGGTCGGAAGAAAACAGTCTCGTCCACACGGTTGAGAAACTCTGGCCTGAAAGACTGCCGAAGCTTGGCGAGGACTTGCTCCCTGAGCGCGCCATATTCGTCTCGAGAGCGCTCGTCATCTGTTCTTTCGGGGAGGTTTTGCAGGAGCTCGCTGCCGATGTTGGAGGTCATTATTATGACAGTGTTCTTGAAGTTGACAACGCGGCCCTTGCCGTCGGTCAGCCGCCCGTCATCGAGCACCTGAAGGAGCACGTTCTGAATCTCTGGATGAGCCTTCTCAACCTCGTCCAAAAGCACAATTGAGTAAGGCTTTCGGCGAACCGCCTCGGTCAGCCTGCCCCCCTCCTCGTAGCCGACGTATCCAGGAGGTGCACCGATGAGCTTTGAGACGTCAAAGCGCTCCATAAACTCGGACATATCAACTCTGACCAGCTTATCCTCGTCGCTAAATAAAAGCTCCGCAAGCGCCTTGGCGAGCTCCGTCTTACCCACCCCAGTCGGACCCAGGAATATGAACGAGCCGA
The DNA here is from genome assembly GCA_964554005.1 of uncultured bacterium. GTDB lineage: Bacteria > B130-G9 > B130-G9 > B130-G9 > B130-G9 > B130-G9. The sequence continues at coordinate 4,609 of CAZKNE010000161.1, forward strand.
TCGGGCGCTTGGGGTCGGAGAGTCCTGCGCGGCTTCTTCTTATCGCCTCCGAGACCAGCTTTACGGCGTTGTCTTGGTTCACCAATCTCTCGTGGAGCAACTCCTCCATCTTCTCCAGCTTCTCGGCCTCGTCCCGCAACAGGCTCGTCGCGGGAATCCCAGTCCACAGCGAGATTACCTGGGCGATCTGCTCTGCATCGACGACCGGCTCCTTGCCCCTTGTCTTATTTTCCTCCCGAGCCTTCTCACCCTTGAGCCTGTCCAACAACTGGAGCCGTTTCTGCTTGACTGTCGCAGCAACCTCGTACTTCTGGTGCAACGCCGCCTCCCTCTCCTGGTCTTCGAGCTCCCTCAACTCGCTTTCCATCTTCTGGATGTGAGGCGAAACGTATATCGCGTCGATGTGGACCTTGGACGCGGCCTCGTCAACCAGATCGATGGCCTTGTCCGGTAGGAATCGGTCGGTGATATATCTCGCGGAGAGGCTGGCCGCGGCCCGAATGGCCTTATCCGTTATCCTGACACTGTGATGTGCTTCGTAGGAGGGCCTAAGCCCATCGAGAATCGCAATCGTGTCGTCGATTGTCGGTTCCGCGACCATGACCGGCGCGAAACGTCTCTCAAGCGCTGGGTCCTTCTCGATGTGCTTGCGATACTCGTCGATCGTGGTCGCGCCAATGCACTGCAACTCGCCCCGGGCAAGCGCAGGCTTCAGCAGATTCGAGGCATCCATCCCGCCCTCCGCCGCACCTGCCCCAACAACTGCGTGCAGCTCATCAATGAACAAAATTATATGACCTTGTGCGTCCTGCACTTCCTTAATCACTGCCTTGAGCCTGTCCTCGAACTCGCCCCGATACTTAGCCCCCGCCACCAACTGGCCCAGGTCGAGCGCAACCAGCTTCCTGTTCACAAGCG
>CAZKNE010000162.1:0-5508 GCA_964554005.1 uncultured bacterium
ATGCGTCTAAAAGACATAGTTGACGCAATGGATGCTCGAGTTTTTGTCGAAGATGAGTCCCTGCTACAGAGGGAGATAACGACTGCTAGTGCGTGCGACTTGATGAGCGACGTGCTGGCTTTCGCCAAGTCTGGCATACTCTTGATCACTGGATTGACTAACTCGCAAGTGGTTCGCACAGCGGTGATAGCGGACCTTTCAGGGGTGATCATAGTTCGGGGCAAACAGCCAGAGACCGCTACGATCGAGCTTGCGAGAAAAATGCACGTGCCGTTGCTGGGCACTTCCATGCACATGTTCGAGACTTGCTCTGAGCTAGCGAAGATTGGGATCAGGGGGACATGTTCTAACGCTTTTTGAACCCGCTGGATGAAAGATAAGATTGTCTTCAGTCAAGGATTTGAGATACAGGGTGGAGATTTTGTCAGGGCTGGTGAGGCTTCCTGTCAGATTGTCGAAGCCCTTAGGGAATTAGCGTTTCGGCCGGAGGTTGTTCGCCGTGCGGGCATCGCGGCTTATGAAGCGGAGATGAACATGGTCTTGTATGCTGAACGCGGCACGCTGGCCATGACTGTTACGCCGGACGCAATAATGATCTTCGCTGATGACCAGGGCCAGGGCATCCCGGACATCGAGCTAGCTATGCAGGATGGCTACTCCACAGCAACGCAGGAGATAAGAGAGATGGGCTTTGGAGCTGGCATGGGCCTTTCAAACATAAAGAAGAACAGTGATGAAATGCACATAACCTCCACCGTTGGCGAAGGAACAAAGGTCCATATAGTCATCGAGGCCAATGGTGCCAGGTCCAACAGCTAAGGACATCCACCACGCGCTCAGGATTGATGAGTCACGCTGTAACGGATGCGTGGAGTGCACAAAGGCATGTCCCGCCAAGGCCATTCGTGTTAGAGGAGGAGTTGCCCGGGTTCTGCCAGAGAGATGTATCGACTGCGGCGAGTGCTTTCGTGTCTGCCCTCGCCGAGCGATCATCCCGGTCACGACAACATATATGGACCTGACTAGGTTCAAATACAAAGTCGTCCTCCCATCACCGGCGCTTTACTCACAGTTTGGCCCTAACACGATGCCGGAGAGTATTCTTCAAGCGCTACTCTTACTTGGCTTTGACTATGCCTACGACAAGGCCTTCACATGCGAGCTTGTTTTTTCAGACGTGAAGAAATTCATCGAGGAGAACTACTCTGGTGCCCCTTTTATTTCTCCCGTGTGCCCGGCTGTTACCAGGCTAATTCAGCTTATGTTTCCAGATTTGACGGAGCTGATTCTGCCTTTTAGGGCACCTCGGGAGATAGCAGCGAAGGCAATCAAGTCTGACGTCCACAAGAGGCTCGGTATCGAGGAGAGCGAAATAGGCGTCATACACATCACACCTTGTCTTGCCAAGCTGGCGGCTATGGCTAACCCACCAACCGAGGAGAAGTCTTTCCTCGACGGCGCTCTTGGCATCTCGGAGGTTTACGGGTCGTTGCTCGGCGCGCTGAAGGATTCTAAAACTGAAAAGAAAAACCAACATCTGCATAGGTCATCTGGAGCTGGCATCAATTTTGGCAGGAGTGGCGGCGAGGTCGCCGCGCTCGGAATTGAGGCGAGTCTAGCCGTCTCCGGTGTCAAGGAGACGTTCAACATTCTCAAGGCTGTCGAGCGAGGCAAGCTTAAGGACATCAAGTATCTGGAATGTCAGATTTGCCCTGGTGGTTGCATAGGCGGCCCGCTGACTGTCCAGAACCGCTACATCGCCAGCAATACGATCAGCTCGTTCATCAAGCTATTTGGCCGCAAGCTGAAAGTAGAGGAGATGACGAACCTTGAGGAATACGAGAGGAGCTACTTCAGGCTTTCCAGTAAAATCCGCCCCCAAGCCATTCCGGCCTTGGACAGCGATACCTCGCTCGCTATTGGCAAGATGAGGCTCAGGGAGCAGATTTCTCGAGAACTTCCGGGCAAGAACTGTGCAGCATGTGGCGCACCAGACTGCAAGACGCTCGCGGACGATATTGTTCGGGGACATGCCAGTATTGAAGACTGTATCTTCCTAAAGTCAGGGCCGGCCGGCGGCCGTATCGCAGAACTAAAGAGGACTCGGAAGAGATGAGACTTTCAAAGATCATTGAGGAGCTTGGGCTTCAGCCTCGCACAAAAAGCTGCGATCTCGATTGCGAGGTCAGAGGATGTTATATCGGTGACATTCTCAGCGACGTAATGGCTAACTCAGCCGAGGGATACATCTGGCTGACGATTCACATACACCCCAACATAACTGCCGTCGCGGAGTTCAAGGGGCTCTCTGGCGTCATAGTGGTCAACGGGAGGGTCCCCGAGCCGGAGACGCTCAAAAAGGCTGAGGAACATAAGATACCAATACTCACGACAGCGCTCTCGTCCTATGAGATTGCGGGCAGGCTTTATTTGATGGGGCTGAAGCGCGCGGCGAAATGATGCGGCTTCGCGCTGACCTTCACATCCATACCTGCCTCTCGCCTTGCGCTGATGATCTGATGACGCCCAAAACGATAGTCAAGCGGGCGCTTGATCGAGGGCTCGGACTGATTGCTATCACCGACCATAACTCCACCCAAAACGTTGAGGCAACGGTTGCTGCTGCCGAAGCTCTGCCGCTATCTGTGCTGCCAGGCATTGAGATAACGACGGAGGAGGAGGTTCATCTGCTTGGGCTGTTCGACAGCTGCCAATCTGCCCTGGCTATTCAAAAGATCGTCTATGAGCATCTAACGCCCGGCAAGAACGATGAGAATCTATTCGGGTATCAGTATGTTGTTGACCAGGACGACTACGTGATCGAGGAGAACAAGAGGCTGCTGATAGGCGCCACAAACCTGGCTGTCGATCGCGTTGCCTCGTCCATTCATGCTTTGGGCGGCTTGTGTATCGCGGCACACATACAAAGGGAACGTTTCGGCTTGCTGTATCAGCTAGGGTTTATACCTGAGAAGCTGGCGATCGATGCGGTCGAGATAACAGGTGACGTCTCGATTCTCCAGGTTGCTAAGAGGTTTGGCTGTTCCATTGACTTTCCGGTGGTTTATGACTCGGACGCCCATTATCTGGATGACATAGGCAGGATGACTACTACATTTGAGGTCGAGGCCCCGACCATTTCTGAGCTCAAGATGGCCCTTAAAGGTATCTCAGGTAGGAGGCTCATTAGCTGAGACTCTGCTGATGCTTGAACTCTCGATTCACGTCCTCGACATTGTTCAGAACTCCGTGGCGGCTGGGGCAACACTCATAGAGATACACATCACTGAGGACCTCGAGAGGGACCTGATGACTATCGAGATCATCGACAACGGCAAAGCAATGGACAGCGAGATGCTGGGCAAGGTTACTGACCCGTTCATGACAACGAAGCAGGACAAAGAGATCGGGCTGGGACTTGCGCTTATCTCCCAGGCAGCCAAAGAGACAGGAGGTGGCCTCGAGGTAGAGTCGGTTCCCGGCAGGGGCACCACGGTAACGGCGAGTTTTGTCCTAAGCAGCATCGACAGAATGCCGCTGGGGGACATGGAATCAACGATTCTCTCGCTGCTCTTCGGCTCACCGGAAATAGACTTCATATACGTGCATAAAAAAGGAGTTCAGACATGCACGTTCGACACAAGAGATGTGAGGAAGATGACTGGAGGCCAGCTTCTGAGCGACGCCAAAACCATTCGATTGGTTCGTGAGCTCCTTGAGAATCAGCTAGAGAGAATACGTGCCAAATAGATTGCACAGATGGATAAAATGCAGTTGTCTGTCCTTGTAGAAAACCACTCCTAGGGGAAGATGCGTCTCTGTTTTATGGCGTTGGCAACTCTCCTAATAGCGATCATATAGGCGGCCATTCTCATACTCACCTTGTCCCTCTGAGAGTGTTCCCAGACATGGTTGAACGCCCCAACCATCAACCGCTTGAGGTGATAGTTGATCTGGTCTAGGTCCCAGAAGAAGACCTGAAGATCCTGCACCCACTCGAAATAGGAGACTATGGCGCCGCCGCTATTAGCAAGAATGTCGGGAACTATCCTAGTGCCTTTTTCGTGAAGGATTTGCTCACCATCCCTGCTAACAGGACCATTTGCGCCAGCGATCACGAACTTGGCTCTGACATCTGCCGCATTCCTCTTGACTATCTGCCTCTCCAAAGCGCATGGCAGGAGTACATCCACATCGAGAGTGAGGAGCTCCTCGTTGGAAATAGTTCTTGTCCCATTGCTTTTATAACCCTCGAGGAGCTTGAATGGATGCTTGTTCGCGTGCTCGATCACGTCCTTTATGTCTAGCCCCTTGGGATTGTAATATCCTCCGGTAACATCGCTAACAGCAACAACTTTGCATCCCTTCTCGGCCAGAAGGTCTGCCGCTACCGATCCAACGTTGCCGAATCCCTGCACGGCCACGGTTGTTGTTGAGAGGTCTTTTCTGAACTTCTTGAGAATCTCCAATGTGCAAATCATAACGCCTCGGCCAGTCGCCTCTCGCCTACCCAGCGATCCGCCGAGGCTAACGGGTTTGCCGGTAACCATGTCCAGAACTGTCTGTCCCTGAAACATGCTGACCGTATCCATCATCCAGCCCATCGTATCCTCGTTGGTTCCGACGTCGGGGGCCGGGATGTCCTTCTGCCGGCCGATGATCGGCATAATCATCACCGTGTAGCGCCTCGTTAGACGAACCAGTTCCTCCTGCGACATCTTTGTTGGGTCACAATGGACCGCGCCCTTAGCTCCGCCGTATGGTATATTCACAAGGGCACACTTCCAGGTCATCAACATTGCGAGCGCCCTGACCTCGTCCAGCGTCACATCAGGATGATACCTGATCCCGCCCTTACATGGGCCTCTGCTGCTAGAGTGTTGAACTCGATAACCCGTGAAAACCCTCACGCGACCGTCGTCCATTCTCACCGGAACCGCCACCGTCAGTTCACGCTCCGGTTGTTTCATCCTCACGTAGCAGTCCGGGTCCAAATCAACCTTCTGCGCTGCCTCGTCTAGATGTTCCAATACAATCTCATGGAAAGTTTTGGACATTGAGTTCTCCTTACTGTCCTACATCAGTTCAACCCAAAAGCCTATTGACGAAGAGCTCTTCATTGAGCGCCGCGTATCATACTGCCAAATATAAGTTAATTCTGGGCAATCATAGCAAGCGACCCCGACACTTAACAACTGCACGATCATAAGGTTCAGTAGAATCTCACTTGCAGAGTCCAGGGAGTCTGGCCTGATTGCGCTGGTCAGACTTCGACCTTTTCTTTTAAGCCATCAGGCCAACTGCAATGGAATACTATCCCTACCACAAAAAGTCAAAAGAGCGAAACCGCGGCCAAAATTCACAATTGATATCTCTTGAACAACCAACGCAGAGTGTATATACAAGGGGAGCGATAAGATTAACTCATTTGGTTTTTTGAAGGAGAGAACCATGGCCAAATTGACAGTGGAGGATCTAAAGAAGATAAAGGACGAGACGAGACGGACC
>CAZKNE010000163.1:0-5503 GCA_964554005.1 uncultured bacterium
CTTTATGTACACATAACCGGGCTGGATGGCCGTGAAAAGCTCGACATGGAAACCGGACTGCTGTGCCTTACGAGTAAGCCATTCTTCTAGCTTGCTGTGCGGAACGGGGACTCGCTTGCCTATCCATTTCTTGTCCAAGGCCTGCCCTTCATCGTCCACGGACCTCGGGCTGACTCTCCGCACCGGATTTGCGAGGATGCGGAATCTGAGTCGCTCGTTCTTATCGAAGCGTGGATCAAATGTTCTCACCTGCGAAGGAGCCGCCAGGAGAAAGCCGGCATTGTGAAAGGCGTAATCCCAGTCAGGCTCCAGGGCGGATTGCACGAGGATCATGACGCGCCCGCCGGGTTGTGGGTCGATGCGAAAGAGGAACCCGGCCTCAGGCCGCCGTGCGACGTGAACATGCTTGTCAAAGTCTTCCGGCTTGAAGGGTTCGAGAAAACCCCGATCATGGGACGCCCTGGATGCCGATGGAAAGGCCATGCAGAGGCGCTGGTGGACGTGATAGACGTTGCGCAGCCATTTCCGCCCCGGGCGCTCCCGGTCGGGGTTGTCGCCGACGTCGATCAACAGTTGGGACATATACATCTTATTACACCTCCTCGGGGCTTAGTCTTCGCCGGCGCGTTTCAAGCGAGCGGAACTGGACGATCTCGGCACGCTTCTTGATGATCCTATCGCGGAAATCAGGATCGCATGGGTCGATGCGGTCCAGGCCCATACCCAGGCCGTACTCAATCATGGTCACCGCGTCGTGGCAAAGACGGCAGAGCGCGCGCAGATCGTCCTGCGACTCGCTTCCGCCGGCTCGGCGGTAAGTAACGTGTTGAACAGTCGTCGCGGGAGACTTGCAGAACACGCAGAGGTGATGGTCTGCGTCGAGGCGCTCGGCGCGGGCCTTGCGATACTCGGCGTTGCGGTAGTTGGCGCGCGGGCGAGGCGGACGTGGCGTCAAGCTCTGCGCAGGCCGTTTATCGATGGTGACTTCGCCGTCCGGGCCCACGCGCAATTGCGTGTGGATGACGAATCGGGCGTCATGTGAGGGAGGGTCGAATGTGCGCGGCACGTCGTACCAGACGAGTGCGTCGGGCGGCGCTTCGGGCTGTTCGTTCGTCGGCACCCAGTCGAGCAAGCAGTCCACCTTCCCTTCCGCGGGCTCGGCATCATATTTGAGGCGTTTACGCCAGGGAACCGACTTGAGCGCTGAGAGCAAGTCGGGGAAGTCGCCGGGCTGCTCGGGGTGGTCGCGCTGTTCAAGGGGTGGGAGGAGCGGTCGGGACGGCGGACAGCACTTTCTGCCCAGATAGAGCGTCCACTTGGGATTGCGGAGCGCATCAGCCAATTGGTCAATCAGACCCGAATCGCCCTGCAAGGAAACGAGGAAGCTGGCGTCGCAGAGATACTCGCGGCGTGTCACGAGGGTCTCAATTCTGCCCGTTTTGGCAGTTTTCTTGATTTTGCCTTCCGCTGTAGGGTTGCCGTAGCGGGCGCCGACGGTGTGATAGTCCCACCAGCGGACGCCGGGCCTGTCGATGCGCACGCCCACGCGCAAGGAGTTGAGCCTTGGAAGCCATGTATCGGGCGCCTCTCGACGGGAGACGCCCAATGCTGCACACAGCATCCCGATGACCCCCGACTTGGTCGGCGCCTCACTCGTCCGGCGAACAACGAATTTTGACTCCTGATTGCCCCATGCCTGCAAAGGGCCTTCGAGGCGCAGAAAGAGAGTGTTTGCGTTCATTTGGGGGTCTCCGGGTTCAAGACGATCTTCTGGACGGCCTGCCAGTCGTGGCCCATTGCAGCGATCACAGCTGGGATCAGTTCATCCAGCGCTCTGAGATTGTTTTCCGCAAGAGTGATTTCGCGCCTCTTCTTTTTTCCGTTCTCATCCTCCGTGATCTGGGCTGTCAAGGGATAGCGGAGATTGGGCGAGAACCAGAACCGCTTCTGGGGCTTGCCGTAGCCGGTGTCCAGATCGTAAATGTATTGACCGAGCTGCGCAATACTCTGGGAGATGATGTCGCCGCGTTCATCCTGGGCTACCGGTTTGGCAAAGCCATTGGCGTAGCTGGTTGGGGTGTTCTTGATCTCTACCAGTATCCCGTCGGGCAAGTTATGTGCTGCGAAGCTGTTCTGCTTGCCTGTTGGATTAACTGATGCTGCTGCGCGAATGAACGCGCCAACGGTATGCGCGGCCAGCGCCTCATGATTCTGTCCGAAGCGCTGCAGATTCTTGACCAGCTGGTCCCAGTCGATCGAGAAATACTTGTAGAAGCAGGCGGAGGCGAACATCGCCTCATCCACGTAGCCAGCGCCCGCATCTTCGCCAGGGATGTCATCTGCCGCGACGTAGTAGTCGACTTCGGGACGGGCCTCGTGTGTCGAAATCGCGTGTGCCACCTGCAGGGCCGCCTCCACCGTCGTGTCCCGCTGTTGCCACACTTTCCTAGCGGATTTGTCAGGTTCTAACATGCGCCCGGAGAGCGCCATATCGGGCACGGCCACGCGCTCGCTGATCAACTGCGCAAACTGATATGCCAGTTCTTCATCGGTTTTCCCTTCGTCATCCTGCAGGAGTCTCGCCATCTCCTCAATCGCATCCCGGGTCGTATAGACGAGCGCCTTGCTTCTTTCACTGTTCTTAGAGTCATCAGGCTCAGTGTACGCCTTTGTAGGCTTCTTGGTCTTGAATCCACAGAGTTTGAGAATACTCTCAGCGCGTTTGTTGACATCGGACTTTCCTACGACCCTTTTGGCTACCTCTTTGGATAACTGTCTGGTGCGAACGCCGCCGAGCAGTTTTCTGAACTCGTCGCTCAAACGGATGCTGCGTTTGATGCACTGGCTGGAGATACGCGAGCGCAGGACGCCGCCGAAGTAGCAGGTCTTTGGCGCGCCCAAGTCATCGCGGTTCAGGTTCGCCGGGCTGTGGTTCTGGACGGTATGGATCTCAATCAACATTGTCGTAGCTCCTTTCATCGGTTTGAAGAAATTCTTTCGCCCACCTGAGGCGGGTTTCTTCACGTTCCCAAATGGAAAGATCGTCGGTCAGTTTGACCCAATCGAGTTTCAGGTCGGCTGAGGCGATTCGCTCAAGCGCCCACTGGAGGGCCGGCTCGAGCTTGTCGAGCGGTAGGAGGAGCATCTCGTCGAACTTCTGCTGAAATCGCTCTCTCGCGAGAGGTTCGTTTGGCTGGCAGCGGCGCAGTTGGCCGGCAAGCGTGTGATCTTGCGATCGGTCGATTGGGCGAAAGGCGTAGAGCTTAGCGATCAGCCACGCCACCGAGCGCCGGGGGGCGCGCTCGTTCTTGTGCCGCAAAGGCCACCACAACCCAGCGAACAGGTCAAAGGCGTCCACGGATTTATCTAGTCCTTGACCTGCATGCGTGCGCAGTAGGCCAAGGTCGCCCGCCTTCAGGTTGGTCAGGACTGTTATGAATTGCTTGGTAGCAGTCATTCTTCACCTCCTTTCTTCGGGCTGCGTCTCTTCTCCGTTTCTGCTTTGGGCTTCATGTTGGGGATCACGCTTTCAATCTCTCGGCGTTTTCGAAGCGCGGCCACCGTGAAGCCTGGGGCAAGCGATTGCGCGATCATTTTCATCATGGGCCGATACTCGCTGGCAGCCCCTTGCCAGGCGGCATCGCCCCCGGCAAGCAGTTCCGGCAACCTTGAGCAGACGCGGTGTTCGACGTTTGGGCGAATGCCACTCGCAGCTGATGGAATGTCTATCTCATGGCGTCGTTTATGGGACAGTCCCTCGTCATATATTTTCTTGACGTTGGCCACCAGGTTCCTAAACTCCCTCTGCCATCGCTCGAGCTTGTCAACGGAGGCCTGAGTCTCTTGTAGAGAGGGCAAAGAGACGACTGACTCAACCGCCTCAAGGTACTTGCATTGCTGCACTGTCGAAAAGCCGACGACCCACACTTTGGTCTCCATGCTCGTTTCGTGTTTACGGAGAATCCCGGCCATGATCTTCGACCATTGGCCCGCCGCAGCATCAGATGCGCCAAGCGCATCAACAGCATGGATGGACATCACATCGCCTTTTTTAGTTTGTTCATAGATGGCGTGCGGGTCCTGCCAGAATCTGGCCGGCGACCCATCTTCGCCTTTTGTGCTGCCCAGGCCAGCAAACACAGTCTGCCGGATGAGTTGTTTCTTTTGCCCACATGAGATGCAGTTGGCTTCTGGTTGCTCGGGATCGGCCAACCAGACTCGCCTGGCCAGCCATGTCAGACCCAGGAGCAAAGGCACGTCCCCGGTCTGTGGTAGCGGGAGATCTGGCCTCTCCCATGCTGGAGTTCCAAGGTTTGGGACCTGCCGCCATGACAGCCGCAGAGTTGCAGCAAGAGACTGACCCAGGGGCATGACATAGATGGGAGGCTTTGCATTGATGCCTGGCGACTTGCCTGCTCCCCCTCCAGTAGCGAATAGCGGCAGGCGGATTAGACCCATGGCGCAACACGCTGGACACAAGCCATCCACCTTGTCCCTGGAGTGCCGGAAGTGCCAGATGTTATCGCCCGTAGGTATTTCATGAATCAAATAGTTAGCGCTGAGTGGTTTGTCCTCCGGTTTGCGCCATTGATAAAACCGCTTCCCTTCACCAAGCAGGTTGAAGTAATCCTTGTTGTCATCCAGTTTCGAGAACCAGTCGGCCGGAAACCCGTCCCGCGATGTTATCTTGAGATCGCCCAGCGGATTGTCCTTACACCAGTAGAGCAGCGCGAGCAGGAACCGCAGGACCGCTACTCGGTCCATGGGGTTGCTGGCCGCTATCTGTCGAATACGACCGGCTTGTGTGAGCGCCTCCCTGATGCCGACGCGACTGGTTCGCCCATTGGCCCACATAACGGGGATCCACTGCTCTTCCAGCAAGTTGTAGTTCTTGTATTTGTCGTTCATGACTTCCTCGTCCCTCCAGAGATTTTGCCATTGAGTCTGTAAATCCAAGCTGGGCAGCTTGAGTCTGATTGTCAATGTCTTAAGGATGGTTACGACAGCAATGAGGTTGGGTGTATTCGCATAAGGCTATTGTGATTCGCTGCCGAATTGGTCGGATCCAAACGGCAGATCCGCCAGATTGCGCCAGACGCCCGTAGAGACATTGTCATCCTACTGTGATGTTCTCCACTACCATAACAGCCCGAAGCCCTGACAATGTGGTTTAGCCCCACTCTCGCCCCATCGCAGGGTTTATCCTTGCCCTCGAGACTGCAAGTAGTTGCTCTATTGTGTCATAGATGTGATATGACTCGATAGGTATGCCGTTTAATAGCCCCATTGGCAACGATTCGACTTTACCTCGGACGCCGTCTTCTGCAATACTGTTTCCAAGGTTCCCGATTGTGTCATAGATGTGATATACAGCGGCGGGCTAACACGTATCAGTGCGGCTAAAGACGTAGATCGGGTCTGTCATCGGTTTTCGGGTGTGAATCGCCGGGAGGGCCGCTGTGGGGCTTGGGCGATACTGGATTTGAACCAGTGACCCCCGCCG
>CAZKNE010000164.1:0-5493 GCA_964554005.1 uncultured bacterium
TGCATGGCTTGTTTATGGTCTCGTCATGTGGCGTAAGAGGAACGATAAGACAAGATTCCTTGTCAGGTGGCAGTTTGTCCCTCCACTCATGCTTTACGGAGCAGTCACTTTCTTCTTCGGATCGATCTGTGGGTCCGAAGTGGGGCCGGAAGACGCGACGCAGTCTGCATGGATTCTAGCTGGTCTGTTCGTTTGGTGCTTTGGTGCTTTGTTGTGCGTTAAACAGTATGTTGTTTGCACGGTTCTTCTGCTCACGCCAGTTCCCATCATTGCTGGATTCGCAGTTGCCGAAGGGCCAGAGTCACTTCGCCTCTTGCTCTTGAGCATTCTCGTAGGTTTCTGGTTGGCAAGCCTCGAAACCTGGCGATATATCCCCGAGATCATTTCCCCACATAAACGAGATGACAGCGGGACATTTACGCCCCCGGGAGTAAAGCCAGAGAGGCAATATCAGACCTCAGTCTTCGGAATGGCCGCCGTTCTTCTTCTGTTTCCGCTCACGTTTGTTGTGCATACACGTCTCGGTATCGTGTACTTCATCTTAACGTGCTTCTTGGGCGTCTTGGCGATTCAGCTCTGGATACTGAAAGGGCACAGTTGGCCTGCCACGATGTGGCGGAAAATGAAGATCTTGTTCGGATACTTGCTCCCTGTGGCGATTGTGCTTGACGTCTTCGTGAACCATCCGTTGCAGGATCCCCCTGTCGCTAAAGCTCTCTCCGAAGTGGTGGCACAGGCAGTCGTGTTAGCTGGAATCGGCCCCATAGGCCTCCTGACTCTGGTCTTCATGATTCGACGGCTGTTCATAATGCTGGGCGTAAGCGGCACGTACAGCCAAACGATGAGTCGTCTATCCATTCTGGCGATGTTGGCTTGCGCGGTAATGCTCGTTTCGATGCCTCTCTTGGCAATTGATGAGGCTACATGGGAAACACTGAACATCCGGATGGTCGCCATTTTCGCCGCTTATCCCTATTGGCTGTTGATAGCGATTTCCTGCATCTGTGTTCTTGGCTGCAAAGTGTTCACGTTGGAACCTCCTTCGTTGAATCGAGAGAACAGATCTGAAGAGGCTCAGGCTTGAGGGCACGGCTTCCCAACGTTTGCCACAGAGATGGAAGGATACACAGATGAGCGGAGAGAGCCTGTGAGGACTAGCCTTGGGTTGCCAAGCAAGATTCTCGCGTTAATGCGGCTAACCCGTCTTTCCTTGTGTATCTTGCTGGGAGCTGCCGTGGTTGTGGGAATTCACCAGCTTCCAACGTCGCTCGCTCTGTGGAAGACTTTCATCTCATCGCTTGTGATCATGTTCATGGCTGGAGGCGGACTGGCTCTCAACGATTACAGAGATATCAAGCGAGACGAATTGAACGCCCCTCATCGGCCTTTGGTTAAAGGAGCATTGGAGCATCGTACTGGGCTCCGGGCCGGTGTCATTCTTATATGTCTGGCCGTGGGCCTCTCGACGTTGTTGGGAACCTGGGCTCTCGCGTATACGTGTGGACTGGGCGTCTTGGTGGTTTTCTACTCGTACGCCCCATACCGTTTCTTGCGATGGTCCAAGAACCTCCTGACGGCGGTTTTGGGTGTCTCTCCGTTCGGTATGGCAAGCGTCGTCTCGGGAACCTTCGGGGAGCTTGGGAATGTCATGGTTATAGCTGGCTTATTCATTCTAGGTCGTGAAATGCTGATGGACATAAAGGACAAAAGGGGAGATGGGAAGGCCAGGCTTAAGACCCCGGTGCAATACATGAAGAACTGGCAGGCCTTGGCCGTCTCTTTCGGGGTCATGGCTCTATCGCTCGTTCTCGCTATGGTGTTTGGTTATACTCGTCAATACGGTCTGGGATTCCATCTCGCCATAATCGTCTGCCTGATGCTCACACCCATCATGCTCCTAATGTTCATTGCGGCCAAGACACAGTGGCAGAAGGCTTTCGTTACCGAGGCTACGAAGGTCCAATTGCTTCTCGGGCTTGCTGCCTTCCTCGTCCGCTGACCTACTGGTTCTCCCTACCCGTTTCTCTCGAGCCTCAAGCTCTCAGCCTCTTGGCGGCTGCTTCCCCCAGAATCGGCAGTTTGCGTTGACGCTTCAATTGAAGAGTTGTAAGTTCAGGCGGGTAAGGGGACTAGACCATGAAGGAAGTGTATGCAATGAGAGCGAGCACAACACAGCGCAGCGTGTTCGGTGATGTTTCGGGCGAGCTTGGACGTGTGCGAGAGGAATTGGAGAGGCGTCTGTGCGCCGAGGAGCTTCCGAACGGGCAAGGGCTTCTGGCCGCGATTCAGACGCCGGGGAAGCTGCTCAGGCCGGGACTACTTCTTCTCATTGCGCAAAATGGGGAACGGTCCGAGCAGAGCAGAGGTGTGCTGATTTCGAGCGCGCTCGAAATGCTCCATACAGCAACACTTCTGCATGATGACGTGATAGACCAATCGGGCATGAGGCGCAGGCGGCCTACGACGGCGAGAGTTGTCGGTAACAAGGCATCGATCCTCTTTGGTGATTATCTTTTCGCCAAGTGTTTTAACATGTTGGCTCAGATGGGGGAGTTCCGGGCTCTTGAGCGGCTGCTGGGAGCCATTGGCACATGTGTGAAGGGCGAGCTGGCGGAGCAGGCGAACCTGTTCAACTTCTCGCTTACGCAAGAGGAGTACATGAGCATAACCAACATGAAGACGGGGGAGCTGTTTGCAGCATCGTGCTGGCTGGGATCACACATTCATGGGGATTGCGACGGGGAGTGTGATGCCCTTGCGCTGTTTGGGCGGCAGTTCGGACAGGGCTTTCAGATAATCGATGATCTATTGGATTTTGTCGGCGATGCTGGGTCGATGGGGAAACCTTCGGGTCAAGACCTATTGCAGGGTGTTGTTACGTTGCCGACTATTTTGGCTTTGAGAGATGCTGGTGATGCGATGTTGTCTGCCGAGGGTCTGGGCCGTGGGTATGCAACGGAGCGTGCGTTAGACCGTGCGGGAGGGCCGGGCGGGGCACTGGGTCAGGCAGAAGCAGCTCGGGTGAGGCGAGTGGTGCTTGAATCTGGGGCCCTGCGTGCGACGATGGATATTGCGGGCGACTGCTTTGCCGGGGCTTTGGAAAGCGTTGCGGGGCTGAATCGTGAGGACGGTCTCTGTTCTAAGCTGCGGCTTCTCTGTGAGGTGTCGGTCAAGAGGGGTGAGGATGCGCTCTCAGAGTTCGAGAGGCAGCCAAGAGAGAGTAATCTGATGAGTGGGGAGGACGATGGATAGTAAGCCGCAAGAGGCGATGTTCTGCGAAAAACTTGACGGCGGGCGGGTCCGGTGCAAGTTATGTCCTCATTACTGCCAGATTGCTGACGGCAAGGCGGGAATATGTCGGGGAAGGGAGAACAGAGGCGGGACTCTGTATGCCTCGACTTTCTCGGAGACTGTTGCGATGAACAACGATCCGGTGGAGAAGAAGCCGCTTTATCATTTTTACCCGGGCAGCTATTTGCTCTCGATCGGGCCTAATGCCTGTAACCTTAGCTGCCAATACTGCCAGAACTGGGAGATATCTCAGACGCGGGTTCCGACCTCGCACCTGACGCCGGAGGCCGCGGTCGAGTCGGCAAGGAGTAGTCGGCGTTGCATAGGGTTGAGCTTCACCTACACCGAGCCGTTGATGTGGTTTGAGTATTTGCTCGAGACGTCAAGGCTGGCAAGAGAGCGTGGGCTAAAGACGATGCTAGTGACAAATGGCTTTATCAACCCCGAGCCTATGGCCATGCTGTTGCCCCTCATCGATGCCATCAATCTCGACATCAAGTCAATGGACGACGATTTCTACCGCAAGGTCTGCGGCGCAAGGCTTCAGCCGGTCTTGGATTTCGCGAAGCAGGTGAAGGATGCTGCTGCGCTTGAGATAACCAACCTCGTCATTCCGGGCTTGAACGACGGCCCGGAGCAGATTCGTAAACTGGTTGACTGGGTTCACGACAACCTGGGGCCGGGGACGCCGCTTCATTTCTCGCGCTATTTCCCTCGCTATAAGATGAACAGGCCGCCAACGCCGATGGGCACACTCGTTGAGGCCTACGAGATGGCGAGGGAGAAGCTTAAGTTCGTGTATGTTGGAAACATCATCGACGATAAGCTGAACTGCACATATTGCCCCAGCTGCGGCAACTTGCTGGTCAATAGAATCGGCTACACGGTGGAGGTTGTGGGGCTTTCTGACGGCAAGTGCAAGAAGTGCGGGGAGCCCATCCCGATTATCACTTCGGGCTAAAAGCGCTGGCTGAGCCCATGCTTGGCGCTCTGTTTGGTCTCATGTAAACAGCCCTGCTATCAACCTCACCGCGGCCTGCTGGCGAAACCGATCAGCTCGCCGCCGCTGCACCGGCGCTTGCGCCAGGCCCGGTGGCAGCTAGCATAGCACGGTTGACGGCAGCTCTTTTCTGACGTTCATCCTTCTCGATCTTGCCAGAAAGTATGTGCTGCCAGTCGCCTTCCGCCCAAGCCTTATCGAGTATCGCCGAAACGCCGTCCCGGTTCCTGTCGAGCGCTTCGGCAAGGTCTGTAACGAGCGACTCTGCGCCCTTGTGCGTCGGCCTCGGATGGAACCGCCGGTAGTGTTCTCTGAAGACCTCCGGCCGATCGATTAACATGCAGCACCTAAGCATGTTGCCATCGTAGGGGATACGCTCGCGGATCGCTCGGAAGAAGGGGCTCTTGAGCGCCTCGGTTACAGTGGTGTCATAGATGTTGTCCACCGCGAAGTGACAGAAGACGCACGGCTCAATGTCGCCATTGTTGTTGATGTGCAGATACCTCTTGCCGCCAGCCATGCAGCCATCAACAGCAGCGCCATCGTTCCAGAAATCGGCCAAGAAAATCGGTTTGGTGGCGCGCTGCTCATCTACTCTCCGCCGCAAGAAATCACGCTGCTGGGGTGTCAGCATCAGGTTCGTGTCTGGCTTGTCCCCGATCGGGATATACTGGAAATACCACCCTATCAGAGCACCCCAATCAAGCATCGTGTCAATGAACTTATCGCTTGAGACCACCTCAACATTGTGTCGCGTCGCGGTGGCCGAGAAGCCAACCACAACACCCTCGTCCCTCAACATCTTAGCGGTTTTCTCAAGCTTCTTGAACATGCCCTTCCCTCTTCTTGCGTCAGTCTCCGCCTCCATACCCTCAACACTGAGCATCGGCCCGGTATTGCCGAGTTTGGCGAGTCGCTTGGCAACATCCTTAGTGATAAGGGTGCCATTTGTATAGATGAGGAACCAGCAATCGCTGTGCTTGGCATAAAGGTCAAGCATGTCCGGCCGCATGAAAGGCTCCCCACCCGTTATGGTGAAGAAGTGGAGCCCGAACTTCTCCTTCGCCTCGGTAATCGTTCTGTCTATGATGTCCCAAGAGAGGTCAGGAGCGCCTCGATACTCCTTAGCCCAGCAGCCACGACAGTTCAGGTTGCAGCGCGAAGTTACGCTAAAGACGATGAGATCGGGCGGCCGGAACCCC
>CAZKNE010000165.1:0-5389 GCA_964554005.1 uncultured bacterium
CGGGAGGCATGCTGCTGATATTTTGCCAGGTGAGGCCGAGTGTTGCGATTGCCAGCAGGAGCGGAGCGAGGTAGTAGCGGGGCCGAACGAGGCGCATGGTTGCGGCCGCGACGATGAGAAAGATGGCCAAAAGCAGGGCGCCGAATATGTCAAGAAACAAGTATTTGCCGAGCCAGATGCCAGCGCAGAGGGCGATCGCTGGCGCGACGAGCGGGTTTCTTGTCCAGAATCCGCTCGCCGATACGGCCCTGTTGTTCTCTTTGCTCTGCATTTGCGGCCATTTGGTGAAGGAGTAATCGAGATTGTGCTAAGAGTTGCCGTTTGGGCCGCTAATATCAAGCCCGATCGAGCTCATTTCGGTCGAGACACGTCGCATATTCCCGGTCTTAATTGAGGCGTTTCTTGGCTCTATCGGTTGTTTTATGGCGAGGAAAGCGTGGTATTATCGCCACGAGATAGGTGATTACATAAACTTCTTGAAAAAAAAGCTTGACAAGGCGATCTTGACGCCATATAGTTGGTTTATGTAATACATTTACGTGGAGCTGTATGCTGATTTTGGATTGCGGAGAAGTAACTAGAAGGGCGATAGGGACTCGCTAATTTAGCTGTTTCCTACCTCCCCTTCTGGTCAAGATTTTGGAACTTGGACTAGCTTGAAGTTTCAGAAGAAGAAGCTTGACAAGTAAGTCTTGACGCCATATAGCTGGTTTGTGTAATATATTTAAGTAAGGTTGTATGCTGATTTGGGGATTTTGGAGAAGGGCGATAGGAGCTCGCTAAGTTAGCTGTTTCCTACCTCCTTTCCAGCCTGGTATTGAGCCGGGTTTCCTTTCTCCCCAACCTGCAACTACCTAAGTTAGGTGAGAGATGCTGAGCAGGTGTTGGGTTATTAGCCATTTGGGCTCACGGCTATCGCGGACGCTGCGCCGAGGCGTGGCAGCTGCACGTGCCTGGTGGCCATGCGTTTTAGAACAGCATTCGCTCGGCATCATATCTAAATTGTCCAGACCTACTCAACTTCCATTCAACACAAGAGCGGCCAGAACATCGAAGGAGGTGCGGGACTTCTGGTCGAGGCGTTTGGATGCACGCTTGATGCCCTGCTTGAACAGACTGGAGGTGAAGAATGACGCTAGGACTTTTGGTGTCAGACCTTTCTGTAACACAAAAGGCCTCAACCGAAGGCGTGCATTAACTGATGTGTATCGCTTAACAAAAGGAGTGAACCATGTTATTTAGAAGAGACCTTGTCTTCGCTGCTGCGCTGGTCTTAGTTTTGGCTCTAGTGACAGTGCTCGGGGCGATAGCCACACCCTATTACGTCAAGACTGACGGCGACAACAATTCGAATGGCCTGACCTGGACCAATGCTTGGCAGACGATCAAACATGCTTTGGACGTGGCCTCGTCTGATGATGTTATCCATCTACGGGCCGGCACTTACAGCCCCTCGACCACTGGCGAGCCATTCCCGATCGAAATAGGTAGTTCCTGCAACGGAATCACCCTACTGGGAGCGGGAATCGGCATGACTATTCTCAACGCGGAGGGTAGCGACGGCACCGGCACCAGGAGAAGAGTCATGAACGTTCAGGGCCATCTCTACGAGGACAACGAGGTCCCGGTCGATGGTGTCACGATTGAGGGTTTCACGATAACAGGCGGCTACATCACCGGTTCCGACTCGAGCGATTTCGCGGGCGCAAACGGCGGCGGCATATACTGTTACCTAGCGACCAACCTGCAGATCAAGGACTGCGAGATCACTGACAATTACGCCAATGGGTCGTTTGCCTCACAGGACGGCGAGGGTCACTACGATTGGTATGGGCAGACGGGGACCGATGGCAGCCATGAATCTGCACGCGCCGGTGGCGGGGGGATTTACCTGCGGCAGTGCAAGAACGGCAATAGCCCGACGGTTACGATCGACAATTGCCTGATACATGACAACGAGACCGGCATGGGTGGCGGAGGTATCTGCTCCAACTACGGCCCGGCGATAATCAGGCACTGCTGCATTCACAGCAATAAAGCGTGCCAGGGTGGAGGTGTCTATTGGTTCGACTACGTTGATGATGGCGCTAAGATCGAGCACATCCTGTTCAACGATCTGATCGTTCTGAATGAGATCCGGACGCCTGCTTATTACGGCAAATACGAAGAGGACGAGGGAGATGGGGACTGGACTGCCGATCAGGGCGGCGGCGTTTATCTCTCAAGTTGGGGCTGGCACCAGAAGTTCAGGCTGTACAACGTAACTGTCGCCGACAACGATGGCTACGAGGTTTATATCAGCCACAACTGCAAGAACATCGACATCGAGGGCGCCAACAACATCTTCTGGCCGGATGACGATCAGGAGAAAGGGTTCCAGGGCTTCTACGATGATGGCTTCGCTGGCTCCGCCAACCTGATCTACTCGGACATCTGGTGGGACGGGGACGATGAGTATCCGGGGAAAGACTATCCGAATAGCCACAACATCCGCGAGGACCCAAAGTTCGAGCCCTACGGCGACGGTACAGTGATAACCCAGTGCTATTTCCTCGAGCGAGACAGCGAAGCCGTAGATAGCGGCAACAAGAACGCGACTAGCTATACCCCTGATATCTACTACGAGAATCCGTTCACGACCGACAAGGCAGGTATAAGAGATGGCAAGGACGGGGAGGAATTGGATATGGGCTTCCACTACGGATTCCACAGTGTCTCGTACATCGAACTCGTGTCGTTCACGGCAACTGCCTTGCCGGCAAGGATCGTTCTCCAGTGGGAGACGGGCGCCGAGATCGATAACGCCGGGTTCCTGCTCTACCGCTCCGAGGCGGGCAGCAAGAGCTACCGCTGCATAAGCGGCCTGATCGCCTCGCAGGGTTCAGCCTCGTCCGGTGCATCCTACGCCTTTGTGGACGAGGATGTATCAGGGGCAGTCTATAACTACTATCTGGTTGACATCGACACCAGCGGCAACTGGACAGCCCACGGGCCGAGAGCCTCGGCTCCCATAAGTGTTCCCGCTAGAGTCCGCCTCAGGTCGGCTCGCACCCCAGGGGAGCTCGCCTCAGATGAAGTCGTGAGAGTCAATTCAGCCCATCGCCAATCAACGGTTCGATAGGAAGGAGAAGAGATTGAAGACAAATAGGACTTACGAGGCGCCGAAGGTTACGACCTTAGATGATCAGATGCTGATGGCTGCGCTTGAGGCCGAGCATCTCTTGCACGGGCTTTGGCGGGGCAGTTGATTGTTGATAAGACAAATGGCAAATCGAGCATGATTTAACAAAAGGAGGTGATGTGCAAGAGAACGGCAGAAAACTTGGTGGAAAATGGTGCAAGGTGCAACGCGACAATGTGCATCGTGTTGCCCATAACCAACGAGAAATGGAGGTGATTAGAGAAACACACTAGAGCGGTTCTGATTCATAAGTAATCGGACCATATATTGAGTGAAGAATTGAATGAAGAATGGAGAAGGAGTTGATTAGAAAATAGCTTCTACTAACTATTGTTTTTGTGGCGTTAACGTTGGTGGCCTTCGGCGTCGCGAATGCTGCTGACTACTACGTGAAAACCACAGGTAGCGACGGTGCCGGCGGGACGACGCCTGGCACAGCCTGGCAGACGATCCAAAAAGCGGTGACGGTTTCGGTTGGGACCTCTGTTGCTGATACGATACACGTTTACAAGGGCGTTTATGGCGAGAACATATCGATCGACAACAGTGGGAACAAAGGTGCCCTAACACTATGGGGTGGTGAGGGCCACACTGCAATGGCCCCAACAATACAGGCAAACAGCAACGACAGCGTGATCAAGATCTGTAACGGAAGCAGCGGGATCACAATCCAGAACTTCGTGATCACGGGTGGTAACGTAACTGCCACTGGCACTGGCAATGGCGGTGGGATATGGATCAGCTATGGAGGTTGGTCGACAGGGGACACCGAGATCGTGCTCAAAGATCTGGTAATCACGAAGAACAGAGCAAGTGGTCATGGTGGGGGTCTGTATGCGACCCACACTAAGCTGAGCATGGACAACTGCTGCGTGCACAAGAATGATGCCAACAACGGCGGAGGCCTGTATGTGGACTGGCCAGGTAATGAAATGAGTGAAACGCCGGGCTGCAGCTTTCGGGATTGTGTTGTTTTTCACAACCATGCAGTGTTGGGTGGGGGCGGGATCTACCTGAATCAGGACGACAACTTCAGCATGATCTACAACTGCCTCATACGCCAAAACCTGAATGGTGCTGCTAGTGGTGGTGTCCATGCCCATTGTGCCGATGCGTATATCAAGAACTGCACGATCGCCGACAACTACTACGCCGGCGACTTTGGTTTTGTTGGGTATGCTGATACTTGGGATTGGAGCAATGTGCCTCTGTGGGGCAGTGGTGGCAGTGCTAGTCCCAGTACAGATGCCTATGGTGTTTACAGCGACGAATGCTCTGGCTGCTATGTGCGCATGATCAACGACATCGTCTACTACAACGGAAAGGCGACTACAGATGATCTACATGATAGCGCGGCCTACCATGAGATCGAGGCGTGGTATTGCGACGTCCAAGGCAGCGGCTACGGAACAGCGGGCGATAGCTGCCTTCCGGATGACGAGGGCAACATGGACTGCGACCCGAGGTTCAGAAAGTCGGACGACTTCGGGAGCTACCAGTGCAACTCCACGTTGTACTTCCTGCAGACTGATTCTGACGGGACAAAGAGTGACTGTGTGGATGCTGGGATCGGTGACGACTACGACGATCCGCGCGCAGGCACTGCTACTCCTTGGGGCGCTGACGCTGGAGACCACTGCGAATTGGTGAACACCAAGAGCGCCAGTAAGACTACTCCGTGGTATAGCGTTCACTATGACCACTCCGAAGACGTCGAACACTACTGCGACAACGGCAGCTATGGCGGTGACAGTAACGCGGTCGATATGGGCTACCACTATCGGTTCTTCGGCTGCTCCTACATCGAGCTGGCGTCGTTCACGGCGAAGGCTGATGCTGGCAAGGTGGTTCTGAAGTGGGAGACGGCGACTGAGATCGATAACGCCGGGTTCATGGTGTATCGCTGCGACAATGAGGCTAGTGGCTGCCACAGTGTCAGCCGGTTCATTGCTGCGAATGGCGATGCAGTCGGAGGCGCTACCTACTCGTTCACCGATACGAATGTTCGGCAGGGCCAGAGCTACTACTACTATCTGGTTGACATCGACACCAGTGGTGAGTGGACGGCACACGGGCCTGTCTTGGCGAGGTTACCAGTGGCTCTTAGGTTGATGGAACTGCCAACTGCTTGGACAGCTACACTGCCAACTGTCAGCGCTTCGATAGGAGGGAGGTAATGATGAAGACTAACACGACTTACGAGGCGCC
>CAZKNE010000166.1:0-420 GCA_964554005.1 uncultured bacterium
CATATATATTTAAGGCAATTGGGTTGATCTCTTTGTGAAGAAGATGAGCAAAAGATTTTTTGAGTTCTTTCACGGAAGGAGGTGAGAGCATGAATCGTAAGGATGCTGTGAACCACATGGCAGCCAATGCCGACATTACCAAGGGACAGGCAGATGCCGCGTTGACCGCCTTGCTAGACGGAATCATTGACACGCTCAAGGGCAACGAGAAGGTGACTTTCATTGGATTTGGCACTTTCATGGTCAAGAAGCAGAAGGCTCGTAAGGGCTTCAATCCCAACACCAAGAAACCAATGACCATCCCAGCTTCGAAGAAGGCTAAGTTCAAAGCAGGCTCAAAGTTGCAGGAGGCTCTTACCTAAGAGCAGGTCATATCTTGTGCGGATATGCTCAACTGAGGATGTGGATGCTGGCGGCGCC
>CAZKNE010000166.1:430-5385 GCA_964554005.1 uncultured bacterium
GCCTTGTTCTTGTGCCTAGGGCAGCTCTTCTATCGACAAGACAGCTATTCTCTTGTGCCTGCCCATTTGTGATGTCGAAGCACTCAACGTTTCCCCCCCGCCTCGAGCATGTCGTTGAGGCTACCCCAGGCATTGTCCTCACCAAACTAAGAGGCGATGTCTCGACCAGACAGTTCTTCAGGTTAGAGTTTGCCGATAAGGTTAAGGCTCGGCAATTCGTCCGGAGCTGCTCCGAAGCCGCAGAACTTGGCCAGGATTTCGGCGGCCTGGACAAGCCTCAGGAATGCTCCCTAATCGCAATGTTGCTGCCGGGCAATGGCTCGGCTAGAGCAAGCCGCATCATCGTGGATGTTGGGCGCTACATCGCGCGCTGTGGTGTGCCAGTGCCGAAAATGTATCTCGCCATCCACCACCTGGGCTTTCTTGTCATAGAGGACTTGGGGGATACGAGGCTTTTCGATCTGATCGGTCAGACCGGCACGGAGAACGTCAAGGACACCTACCGAACCGCCATCGAATATCTCGTGCACATGCAATTTCCGCCCCCGGAAGTCCCCCGAGACTGCACGGCCTACAGCTACTCATTCTCAGCCGATCGATTCTTATGGGAGCTGAACGGCTTCTTAGACTCATTTTCGCACATCGTGCTCCAGAGAAAGTTAAGCCGGTCGGAAAGAAGCATCATCGAGAGAGACTCCCAGGCAATATGCAGGGAGATGATGAGCCAGGAGCTGGTCTTTACGCACCGCGATTACCACTCGCGCAACCTGATGATCAAAAACGGCAGGCCTCATGTAATCGATTTTCAGGATGCGCGGCTAGGCCCGATTCTCTACGACATTGCCTCGCTCATCTTTGACCCTTACGTGCCGCTTGAGCGTGATGATCAACAGGAGTTCTTTGACCATTATTTCTCGCTACTGCCGGTAAGACCTCGTAACACTCTGCGCCGGCTTGGCTTGAGCAGGGCACTTTGTGTGTGTGCGGTCCAAAGATGCCTCAAGGCGGCAGGCACCTATGTATCTTTGGTTGGGCAGCGAGACAAGTCTGAACTCGTGCGCTATCTCCCACTCGCGCTCACAAACGCCCTTCAGGCCGCCCGGCGCTGCGCGGGTTTTGTTGATCTATGCAATATGCTGGCGCACTGGCTTGATGCCACCAACGAGTTCCTTAACCGGGGTGTGAGAGGCGCTAGAAGCGATCGAGATATGAGCTTTGACTCGGAAAGGTCATTTGATAAGATTGAGAATGAGTCTTGACGAGTCGCGATTTTGGTCTGGGGCTTACTGTTTTTTGCACTAGTCTTACAAGGCACGGAGAGGGAAGGCATTAAGAGTTGAACCGTTTGGGCAAGATGTCAAACGCTGTCGGCAGTCAGAACCGCCAGGAACCTGAGCCCTTGTCTCATGCAGAGAGAAAAGTAAACAGCGACCTTGCTGAACTGGCCGCGGTCCGCGACTTTGTCCGACACGTCTGCGATGCATCTGTGCTTGATGAGGAAGCTACCAACTTGCTTGAACTAGCTTTGACTGAGACCACGAGCAATGTCATCAGGCATGCGTATAAGGGCCGCACCGATGGGCGGATTGAGATATCAGCTGACACCTATGCTGATGGGGTTGTGATGAAGTTATATCACTGGGGCGCCGAGTTTCACCCCGAGCCCCAGCATTTGCCGAGATTGGACGTGAGTCGTGAGGGCGGTTACGGGCTTTACATCATCGAACACAGCGTAGATAAGGTGAGGTATTTGCGGGGAAAGGATGGTCGGAACTGCATTGTTCTGGCTAAATATAGGAATGACAGTCAGAGGAAATAGGATCGCAGGAAATGCAGCCAAGGAGCAATAGTAATGGAACTGAAGGTTGGGAAGGTCGGAGATGTTTCTGTTGTAAAGCTGCCAGGACGCTCTCTGGAGGCGAGCAATGTTGAAGAGTTTAAGCAGGATATCTTGCCAATCCTGAACGAGAGCGGCCAAGTTGTTCTAGACATCGAGAAACTCGATTTTGTCGATAGTTCTGGGCTGGGCGCTTTTCTTTCCTGCTTGAGGATATTGAACGCGAGAGGAGGCGACCTAAAGATAGCAGGGATGACCAAGGCGGTCCGCGCCCTGTTTGAGGTAGTTAGAATGCACAGAATCTGCGAGTCTTTCGACACTGTTGACGAGGCGGCCAAGGCCTTCGAGTAAGGCTACTTGACTGACGAGCGGCAGAGGGCGCTAACAGCGCATACAGCTGGTTTTAGTGAATACAGGTTGCCGGTTTTAGAATAAATGGAGATGGCAACGGACGTGAGAAGTAAAGTATCAGCTACGGCGTTTGAGCGGTCAGTTCGACAGCATATCAAGTTCTCTTTGGGCAAGGCTCTTAAAGAGGCACGCACAAAAGACTTTTTTTGGGCTGCCTCTCTTGCCGTCAGGGACCTGCTCGTCGATAGGATGCTCAAGACCAGGCTACGCTACGGTAAAGCCGACGTTAAAAGGGTGCACTACCTTTCCGCCGAGTTCCTCATGGGCCGCTCCCTCGGCAATAACCTGTGCAATCTGGGTCTCTCCGACATCTGCCGAGATGTCCTTCTCAAGCTCGGCGCTGACCCTAGTGCGGTTGAGGACAGTGAGTTCGATGCTGCGCTCGGCAATGGTGGGCTCGGCCGGCTGGCGGCTTGTTTTCTTGATTCTTTGGCGACGCTCGACTTACCGGGCTACGGTTATGGTATCAACTATGAATATGGGCTGTTCAGGCAGGAGATAGCTGGCGGCTATCAGAAGGAGAAGCCAGACAGCTGGCTTGCCCACAGGACGCCGTGGGAGCTTGAGCGATACGGCAAGGCCTGCCCCGTGCCAATCTACGGCCGGGTCGAGAACTATCGGGCGAAGGATGGCACCGACAACCCGATGTGGCTCGATTGGCAGCTCATCATCGGTGTGCCTTACGACATGCCAATAGCCGGTTACGGAGGCACAACTGTCAACTGCCTCAGGCTCTACTCCGCGCGCGCCTCGCAGGAGTTCGACATGGATATATTCAACGATGGGGACTATTTCAAGGCGGTCGAGCAGAAGATCGGCTCCGAGACGGTTTCAAAGGTTCTGTATCCGTCAGATGCCAAGGCTGAGGGCCGCGAATTGCGACTTATACAGGAGTATTTTCTCGTAGCATGTGCCGTCAAGGACATCGTCAGGAGATATGAGCTCGCGCGCACATCCTTCGAGATGTTCCCCGAAAAGGTCGCCATCCAGCTTAACGACACGCACCCTGCGTTGGCTGTTGCAGAGCTTATGCGGATACTTGTTGATGAGAAATCGGTGCCGTGGGAAAGCGCGTGGGACATCACTTGCAGGACAATGGCCTACACAAACCACACTCTGCTGCCAGAGGCGCTCGAGAAATGGCCTGTCGCGATGTTTGAACGAGTTCTGCCACGCCATCTACAGATTATTTATGAGATAAACCGCTGTTTCCTGGATGACGTCGCCGCGCTCTACCCCGGCGATATGGACAAGCTCCGCCGAACATCGATCATTGAAGAGGGCGAGCAGAAGCAGGTCCGAATGGCGCATCTCGCCACAATCGGAAGCCATTCCGTCAATGGCGTTTCCGCCCTTCACTCGAGACTCGTCAGGACAGTTCTCTTCCCCGACTTCTACGAGATATGGCCAGAGAAGTTCAACAACAAGACCAACGGAATAACGCCTCGTCGGTGGCTGAAACTTGCGAACCCCGGACTGGCAGACCTGATCACGGAGAAGATCGGTGATGATTGGATCAAGGACCTGGACCAGCTTAGGAGGCTCGATCCACTCGCAAACGATGCGGAGTTTCAGGAGCGATTCCGACGAGTCAAGCTTGCCAACAAGGAGAGGCTGGCGAAGGTGATCAAGGACACTGCCTCTGTCGTGGTGAACGCGAACTCCTTGTTCGACGTGCAGGCAAAGCGGATTCACGAATACAAGCGCCAGCTACTGAATGTCCTGCATATCATTAGCGAGTATTTGCTGCTCGTGGAAGACCGAAAGGTCCCCGCCGTCCCACGCACGTTCCTTTTCGCCGGCAAGGCCGCGCCCGGATACTGGGTTGCCAAGATGATCATCAAGCTCATAAACAACGTGGCGCGCGTCATCAACAATGACCCGAGGGTAGATGGTCTTCTAAAAATCGCCTTCGTCCCTGACTACCGCGTCTCGCTCGCCGAGGTGATCGTGCCTGCGACCGACCTGAGCGAGCAGATATCTACCGCCGGGATGGAGGCATCGGGCACAGGGAATATGAAGTTCGCACTGAACGGGGCGCTGACCATCGGCACGCTGGACGGGGCGAACATAGAGATTCGGAAAGAGGTCGGAAAGGAGAATATCTTCATTTTTGGCCTAAAGATCGCTGGCGTTCAGAAGCTAGACCGGGAGGGTTCCTACAACCCGCGACAGCTCTACCAGACGAATCCGGACGTCAAGAGAGTGTTGGATTCGATCAACGGCGGCATGTTCTCGGCCAGCGAACCCGGCCTGTTTAAGTGGATATTTCACGACCTTCTTGACCACTACGACAGATACTACCACCTCGCCGACTTCCCGTCCTATCTCGAGGCGCAGCGCCGTGCCTCGGAAACGTTCGCTGATGTCGCCACTTGGACGAACAAGGCGATACTGAACGTGGCCCGGATGGGCAAGTTCTCGAGCGACCGTTCTATCCGGGAGTACGCGCAGGATATCTGGCATATAAAGCCAGTTTTATCGACGCGCTAGCCCTGCGATTCTTCGAGGGCAGGTTGCAAAGATGCCGATGCGCATGTAATAATCCTACCCATGACGATCGCAGTGAAGAGGCGGCATTTGGCGATTCGGCGGTGGCTGCCTGGCCAGAGTGACCGTCACTTCAATGTTGGGTGCGGGGCAATATCCCTCCCCGGCAGGCGCCAACTTGGCCGGACGGTGAACCTCGAGATCGAGAGGAAGCCGT
>CAZKNE010000167.1:0-3473 GCA_964554005.1 uncultured bacterium
GTCAACCAACTGGTCCTGAGCAGAGAGGTCGGTCTCACTCTCTCCGTAAAGAATCTTGCCCTTGCCCTTGATCTCGATATTGACCTCATGACGACCCGACCGTGCGCTCAACGACCCCTTCAGAGGGCACCGCTCCGTCAGCTCACCGAAATGCTCCCCACCCTCAATCTCGCGCCGAGTCCGGTGCTCTATCGCTATGCTCTGCGCCTTGACTGTCATGTCCTTCACAAGGTATTTGTCCATAACTAGCACGACGTCCGCTACGTCAAAGTAATCCCCGGAACCGCCCATGACAAGTATCGAGGAGACCCCAAGGTCAGAATACAGCTGCCTGATCTTATCTACAAACGGCGTGATTGGCTCCCGGTCCTTCGGGACCAAGTGCTGCATCCTGGCGTCCCTTATCATGAAATTGGTCGCAGACGTGTCCTCGTCGATCAAAAGCACCTTTGCGCCCAACTGGAGCGCCTCGATAATGCTGGCGGTTTGGGAGGTGCTTCCGCTTGCGTTCTGGGTCGTAAATGCCCTTGTGCTCTGCTCAAATGGCAGGTTGTTGATGAACGGTCTTATATCGACTTTCTCAACGTTCCGACCCTCCTCTGCCTTCAGCTTGACCGCCCCATCCACGGTAACAACGAACTCGCGACCATCCCCAGGGATGTGATTGTAAACGCCTCGCTCCAACGCCGACAAAAGCGTCGATTTGCCATGGAACCCGCCCCCCGCGATCAGCGTAACGCCGGGCCTAAGCGCCATCCCGTTGACCGGCCCACGGTTTGGCGTCTGAATCTCCATTTGCAGACTTAAAGGAGAGTGGAACGGGATGACTATGTCCGCACCGATCTCACCGGGGTTGACGACGTCCAGCGTCTCAATGTCAACTACGATACCCCTCATCGGCTTATCGTCTATCCCGCTTCGCCGCGGCAGAATCGAGCCGTCCGCCACAAACGCTATGAGGCCCAACTCCTCGAGCTTATGGCGTATGAAATCCTGGTCCTCCACAACATCGATGTGCTTCGACAGCGAGTTCTTGTCCAGATTCTGGTATTTGAGAGATTGCCGGACTATGTCCGGCAGAATCCCGAAAAGCATTGCGTATGCCTCGTTCCCGAGGATGATGCGCCCGTCCGCTGGGAGCCCTGCCACGAATCGTGCCTCGACATACTCGTCCGTAACGTTGACGGAGCTGCGTTCTAAAACCTCCTGACTGCAGGACGCAATGGAAAGCGTCCCGCTTTTGCCAGAGCCGCGTATCTTGCGCCGCGAATCTGAGCTCGCCGCCCCAAATTGACGCGTCAGGAAATCCTCCAACGCAACTCGACGCGTCTGCGTTGAAAAGAGCGCCTGTGGGAAGCCAGCGACTTGCTGCGGCACCCGCACCCGCACCCGCGAAGGTGGTGCAAAGGGATCGCTTTGCACCTTGTCGAAGATGAGGACGTAGTCCTCGAACTTGTATCGACCGGCAAGGGATTTATACGATTTATATCCTGACCTGTCGATGCTCTTAAGTTTTGCCTTCAGATCGTCGCTATGTAACATTCTTCCTCAACTTCAAAAAACCGCTCAGGAGGCACTCGGCGTCACCGGCTCAAAACTGCCGCATTGAACTTCTTACGGTGCTCGAAATCCAGAAGCCCACTCATAAAGTAACGTAGCCGGAGCGAACTTGTGCCCTCTGTTACCATAATGCGCTTAAAAGCGAAAATGTGCTCAGAATCCTGAGCCGCGCCCCGCAATACCGAGCAGGCCGCGATGTAACCCGCATCTCGGGCGGCCTTCACGGCTCTAGCGTCAAAAAGCCCGTAAGGATATGCGAAGGTTGAGACCTCAACGCCTATCATCGACGACAGCGTGGCCTTCGACTCGACCATTTGAGCCTCGATCTCATCAGAAGTAAGCGCCGTGAGGTCCACGTGATCACATCCGTGAGAGCCGATCTCGAAACCTTGCCCAAAGAGCTTCGACACCTCTTCAGCATTCATCATCTCAAAAGACCGCCTCTTATTCCGCCAATTGCTAATTCCACCGATACAGCTCGTCAAAACGTAAAACGTCGCTGTGCAACCAAGCTCTGAAAGCACAGGATAAGCCTGCTCAAAGCAACTCTTCGCTCCATCGTCAAACGTGAGAGCAAACTTGCGCCTCAAGGAGGCAGCGTCCCCGGCCCTCAGAAGTGCAGCGAGTCGTTGAACAGTAATCGATTCGTATCCGCGACCAAGGAACCATTCGGCGGTCTCTCTGAGTTTTGAACTCCTCACAACCAGCGGCGAACGAGGCACAGATGAGCCCTCGGGCGCAACGTGGTGGAACATGAATATGGGAACTCTAGCTCGCACTATCTCGGCCCCCGTCGCTGCCTCTGAGTAGGACATCATAAATACTTTGTAGCCTTCTGAGCATTGTCTTCAGGCCGAACCTCGCCTCTGCTACCGCCCTGCCAGCTCGGCCAAACACCTCCCTTTTCTGCTGGTCTGCGGCGAGCTCGCTCATCCTGCTCGCGAGCCCATCGACGTCACCATCGGGCACAACGTAACCGGTATGCCCATCGCCCACGATCTCCGGAAGCGCCCCAACGTCCGACGCGATGACCGGCTTTGCCATCACCATCGCCTCCGCTACCGAACGTCCAAAACCCTCCGTCCTGCTTGGCATGACAAGTACATCCAGCGCTGCAAAAGATGGAACAGGATTGTCTTGATGGCCGGCGAATATCACCTGTTTTGAAAGCCCTAACTGCTCAACCATCCCTCTGAGCTCGTCCTCGAACGAGCGGCCCTTGCCCCTCGCATCCCCAACGATGAGCAGCCTTGCACGCGCGAGGGTCCCGGCAACGCGCGAGAAAGCCTCGACCAAGAGATCAAGCCCCTTCAGCCGGTCGATGCGGCCAACCGCCCCGAACACAACCGCATTGTCATCCAACCCAAACCGCCGTCTCGACTCGCCCCGTGACGTTGTGCGAGCAAACCGCTGAAAGTCAACCCCGTTAGGAACGTAAAAAACTCTTCCCGTCAGACTCTCAAAGCCCGAAAGCACGTCCACCACTCGGCGAGACGTGCAGATGACGACATCACTCTTATACAGCCCATACTTCCTCGCCTTGTCCCGGTCGATCTCCGTCCTCACGTGAGCCACAACCGGCACCCCGCTTGGCTTTGCAGCCCGAAGCGCGTATGGGACGTCCCAGACGCTGTTGGCGTGTAAAAGCGAGACCTGGTACGAACGAACCACTCGCCTGAGTCGCCCGATTGCCAGCGGAATGTGCAATATATTTTTCCCCTTCCTGAACATCGGCATCTTGATTAGCACGACATCGACTCCATCCCGAGAGCCGTGCCACGCTGGCTCCTTCGAGCAGGCGACGACAGGCTCAAAACGGTCTCGCTCGAGGCCGAAAACAATATCCCTGAGGCTTTCCCAAGCGCCGCCAGGCCTGCTCGTCCCGCTTATGTATAAGACCTTAGCCACAATAC
>CAZKNE010000167.1:3483-5378 GCA_964554005.1 uncultured bacterium
CCCAAATGGCGATAGCAATGGGTAGGTTGCCTGCCCGCCGGGCCAACGTTACCTTGAGGCGCCAGTCTCGGCGGATATGATGCCGGCTATGGCGCTTCGATCAACCTCAATCTTAACTTTTTCTGCGACCTTGATGCTAGCTGTGTTCTCGGAGACTGCCGCGACCGTGCCGTGTATGCCTCCGCTTGTCGTTACTCTGTCGCCAACCTTGAGGTTGCCCTGCATCTGCTTAACATCTTTCTGCCGCTTTTGCTGCGGCCTGATGAGCAAGAAATACATAATGCCGAAGATCGCGAATACAAGCACCAGCCCGGACATGCCGCCTCCTCCCCCTTCACCCTTGCCGCCGGTCGCCATCGCGGCAGCAGACGACTCGATCAGCACAAGAAGTGAAAAGACCGCTAAGGCTTGGAATACTATTCTTGCAGTGCATCTTTGCACAGTTCGTAACAACGCTGACTTAAACAATGTCAATCTCCTCTTGATGTTTGCTCTCGAGTTCGGCCAAGAAACCCTCCAACTGGCCATCTCGTATTACATCCCGAAGCCGGGACATCAATCGCATATAATACCGAACATTGTGGATACTATTCAACATCGGCGCGAGAAGTTCCCCCGACATATACAAATGCCGCAAATACGCCCTGCTGAAATTGCGGCAGGTGTAGCAATCGCAGCCCTCCTCGATGGGCCTCTCGTCCCGAGCATACTTGGCGTTCTTGATCACGAGCCTGCCGCCATCGACGAAGAGCGTCCCGTTTCGAGCATTCCTCGTCGGCATCACGCAATCGAAGATGTCCACGCCCTGCGACACAGCCCTCGCCACATCCATTGGGAAACCCACGCCCATTAGGTATCGCGGCTTATCCTTGGGCAGCTCGTCTGTGCACACACTCACCATCTCAAACATTGTCTCCTTGTCCTCGCCAACCGCAAGCCCACCAATCGCATACCCGTCGAATCCCATCTCCACCAGCCTCTTAACACACTCCGCCCGAAGCTCCGGGAAAGTTGCGCCCTGAACAATCCCAAAGACCGCGCTACCCTGACCAACGTTCCGCGCCGAACGCTCCGCCCATTCCAGCGTCAGGTTCATCGACTGGCGCGCGTAGTCGAACGTAGTCGGGTATGCCACGCATTCGTCCAGAACCATCGCTACGTCAGAGCCGAGCCGAGCCTGCATCTCGATCACGCTCTCAGGCGTGAATAGGTGCGACGAGCCATCAAGATGAGAGACGAAATGAACCCCCTCTCGCTCGATCCTCCTGAGCGCCTTCAGACTATAAACCTGAAAGCCGCCGCTGTCACTTATGATCAGCCCGTCCCAATCGATGAACCTGTGTAACCCGCCAGCCGCCTCGATGACGTCGATGCCGGGCCGCAGATACAAATGATAGAGGTTGCAGAGAATGCCCTGCACCCCGTGCGCGACGAGCTCCTTGGGCGGGACGCCTTTCACTGTGCCCTGCGTCCCCACCGGAAAGAAGGCCGGCGTCTCAACCGTCCGCCCGTTGATGGACAGTTTACCCACCCTCGCGTTGCACCCGGCGCTCTTCGCCTCGATCTCAAACTTCAGCATCTGCAATTGTCCCTTGGAAATGTGTTGCAGGGGCGGTTCACGAACCGCCCTTTGACCTAGCGTTTATGACACAAAGCTACCGGCTAGGCAACAACGAGCAATGCATTGAGGCTTCATTCAGGCCGCTTCAATCGTTGACGTTCCCGACGTGGCAGGATACTCTCTGGTTTCGGTTGCATTTTGCTTATTGCTGCGTTTCGCTCACAGGCGGCGGACGAGCGCTTCATCAATTGTGGAAGTCGCTTGTCAAGATCAGTTGGATTCTATTTTCGGAAGTCGCTGATTGATATACTGTGTTTCTTCACCAGCCTGTAGA